>JBDUCM010000317.1:0-3230 GCA_040003455.1 bacterium | reverse complement strand
CGGGGATTTCTCGCGTTCCGAAGTGAGCCGCACTCCGCGGCATTCACCCGGACCCCGAGAATCTCATGCGCCCAGCCACCGCCCGTCGCCCCACCCCCGCCACTCCTCCCACCCTCCGCGTCGTTCGTGAACCCAGTCCGCAGGCGGGCGTCACGTACGACTCCGAGAACTATGCGATGCTCAACCGGCCCATCGAAACGGGCCGGCATGCCAGGCGCATCGAACGCTACCTGCGCCCTGACACACACGACCGCCTGCTCGAAATTGGATGCGGACGCGGTTGGCTCACGCAGCGCATCCAGGAAGACTATCCTGCCACGTACGGCATTGACGTCAACCCGAAGTCCATCGCCCATGGTGTGACCGGACAGCTTCTCGTGATGGACGCAACTGCCTTGCACTTCGACGACGAGCAGTTCGATCACGTGTACTCCTTCCACGCCATCGAGCACGTCGCCGACGCAGAGCGTGCCCTGCGCGAGATGCACCGCGTACTCGTGCCCGGCGGGCGAGCGCTGCTGGTCTATCCCGCCGAACCCATCCGCGGACTGTACGCCATGCCCGGCGCATGGATCGGCTTCGGCAACCCCTTCCTCGCGCGGCAACTCCACCTGCACGCATTCACACCGAAGCGCATTCGTCGCATCGCCGCCCCATGCGGCTTTCGCCATCTCGAAAGCGCGCTGGATTTCTTCATCACGCCGCAGTTCATGACTGTGCTCGAGAAATCCCCCCGCGCCACATGAGCCGACCGTACCGGAAGGGGCTCATCGTCTTCGGCGGGTTGATTCTCATCGCGCTCGTCGTGGCATTCGGCCGCAGCGTGGACTGGAGCGCCGCCTGGCTGGCGATACGACGCGCCGACCGAGGCGTTCTGGCACTTGCCCTCACCGCGAATCTCATCTCGCTGGGCCTCAAGGCGGTACGATGGTGGGTGCTGCTCGCACCAGCGGGCGTGCGCTCACTCTCGCTCGTGGTGCGCGCCACTTTCGCTGGTGCGTCGTTGAACAACCTCGTCGTCGCACAAGGCGGCGAGGCCGCGCGCGCACTCATGGTCTCTCGAACCGCGCACGTGCCCCTCCGTCGCGTGGCAGCGATGCTCGTGCTCGAGCGCGCCCTCGATCTCATGAGCTATCTCGTACTGTTCGCCGTCGCGACATGGCTCTTGCCGCTCCCGCCAATGCTCATGCGATGGCGCACGCCAGCCAGTGCCACGCTCGCCATCGCACTGCTCGCGCTCCTGATCTTCGCGAGTCGGTCGCATCGCACCACAACATCCCCCGGGCGCCTCGCTACCGCACTCTTTCTGTCGCTGGGCGCATGGGCCCTCCAGGTCGTCACCTATCATCTCGTTGCCATCGCCGCGCATCTCGCGATGCCACTGGCCGGTTCAATCGCCGCGCAACTCGCCGTCGGTGTGAGCTTCCTCATCCGCGCTACCCCCGGCAACCTTGGCGTCTTCCAGGTGGTCTATGCGCTGACAGCGCACTCATTCGGTATTGCCGAGAGTTCCGCCGTTGCGGTGGCACTGCTCATCCAAATGGTGCAGGTGCTGCCAGTGCTGTTCATTGGAATGCTCATCGCTCCCTCTCTCCTGCGATCCGGCCGCTAGGAAGGGGCAGTCGTCGGTACGCGCGTCGCGCGGCGCCAGATACGCTGGCAACGCGTGTCCCAGGTACCTCCCGCACGTACCTTGTCCCCGGTACGGGCCAGCCAGGAGGAACGGCCACCCCAACGCTCCCTCACCCCCTCGTGTCTACTGCACGACGCTCCCCTTCTTCCATCACGCCGATGATGATGCCCCGCTTCGTGCTCGCACTCTGTCTCGCCCTCCCTGCGTGCCTGTCGGCGCAACAGGGTTTCACCGACGCTTTCCCGCCAGGGGAGTTCGCCGCACGCCGTGCCAGGGTAATCACCGCCATTGGTGATGGCGTCGCCATCATGCAGGGTGCCACCGAACGTGCCGGCGAGTCACCACTCCGCCAGAGCAACCAGTTCTTTTACGTCACCGGCGTCGTCGAACCGCGGGCACTGCTCATCATCGACGGCAAGAGCAAGCGCACGACCCTGTTCATCACGCCGGCCACGCCGCAGCGCGTGCGAGCCATCGGCCCCTATCTCGACATCGGCGACTCGTCCGAAAAGGCCACCGGTATCGATCACATCCTGCCGCGCGATTCTTTCGCCGTCGCCCTCCGCACCATCGCCGCCGACGCCCGCACCATCTTCACCCCATTCCAGCCCGAAGTACTCGGCAGCGAATCCGCGTCGGATGTCAGGAGCCATGTGCGCATCACCAAGTCCGATCCCTGGGACGGGCGCATGTCGCGCGAGGACGCCTTCATCATCCACCTGAAGGACGCGTCGCCCAGATCCACCATCCGGCCGCTCGACGCCATCATCGATACCCTGCGCGCCGTGAAAAGCCCGCACGAAATCGCCGCCATCCGCTACGCCACTCGACTCGGCGGCCTCGCCATCATGGAAGTCATGCGCGATGCGAAGCCTGGCATGCACGAGTACGAACTCGAAGCGGCAGCACAGTACGTCTACAAGCGTGGCGGCGCCTACGGCGAATCGTATTACCCCCTCATTGCCGACGGCCCCAACATGCCCATGGGCTTCTATCACAAGAACCGCGCACTGCTGAAGGACGGCGACCTGGTGCAGTTCGACTGGGCCCCCGACGTTGCGAACTACACCACCGACGTCACCCGCGTCTTCCCCGCCAACGGCACCTTTACCCCTCGACAGCGCGAGTTCTACACCATCTACCTCCGATTGTATCAAGCATTGATGACCTCCATCCGCGTTCACGCTACCGGCCGCGAGATCATGGACACGGCCGTGGTGAAAATGGATCGCATCATCGGCGAGTATCAGTTCACCGACCCACGGATCAAGGCTGCGGCCACGTCATTCGTCCAGCAGTATCGGCGGAAGGCCGACGGCACCGGCCTCCGCGCAATCCTCGGCCACAGTGTCGGCATGGAGGTGCACGACGTCGCAAACCCCACAGTGACGTACGAGCCCGGCTATCTCTTCACCATCGAACCTCAGATGACCATCGAGGGCGGCGACCTGTCGGTGCGCCTGGAGGATCTGATCCTCATCACGGCGACCGGCTATGAGAACATGTCAGCCTTCATTCCCATCGAGATTGCCGACATCGAGAAGTTGATGAAGCAGCCCGGCATCGGTGAGCACGCTCTCCCGATTCGGTAACGCCG
>JBDUCM010000316.1:0-3258 GCA_040003455.1 bacterium | reverse complement strand
CGCCCCGCGTTCGACCTATCGCCCACTTGGCGGCGAGGATGAAGCGAGTGAAGGCGCGGGTGCGGTATGGTCGCTGGTCTGTTTCTTCATTCGCCGAGAGTTTCGCAGCCAAGGCATGACCGAGCAACTCATCGAGGCCGCCGCCGACTATGCGACGCGCAATGGAGCCACGGTCCTTGAGGCATATCCGGTTGATCCTGGCTCGCCGAGCTACCGATTCATGGGCTACGTGCCGACGTTCCAGGCCGCAGGATTTGAGGAGATTGGGCGTGCTGGCACGCGTCGACACGTAATGCGCCGGTCTTTAGGGAAGTAGCGGAGCTGGCGGTACCAGTACCAGTGGCGGACGGTGGGTCGCTATGCATGAGAACGAGGCGCTTCGCATCGCTCGAACGGAACGGCGAGTTGCAACGTGTTGCAACCTGTGGCTCTTGCCGTGGTAGCCCCCAGCCTGCATATCTGCGCTCGATTGGTTTGCAGGACAACAATGCGTCCGTACATCTCTTCACACGGGGGAGTAGATGATGAATCGTACGATAGGTCGATGGATGCCACTCGTCATACTGGCATTGTCCGTCGGCCGAGTGGCGCAGGCGCAAACAGGCAGAATCACCGGACAGGTTACCGATACGGTGGGGGGACGCCCGCTGGAAGGCGTGGCGATCACGGTCGTTGGTGAAGGGAACCGCGCACTGCCCGACGCGCGATCCGACGCGGCGGGCCGATATACCTTCGGCGCCGTGAACGCGGGCACCGTGCAGTTGCGCGTACGAACACTCGGCTTCGCGGCACGGGATCGCACGGTCACCGTGACTGCCGGACAGACGACCACGGCCAACTTCGCGCTTACGCAGCGCTCCGTCCAACTTGATCAAGTCGTCATCACCGGCACTGGCGGCGCTGTCGAACGGCGATCTGTCGGCAACGTGATCGAGACCATCAATGTGAGCGACGTCCTCAAGACGGCCGCACCGCGCAGTGTCGAGCAGGTCATTGGGGCGCGTACGCCCGGCGTCGTGGTACTGCCGGCAACGGGTCAGGTTGGCACCGGTGCGCAGATCCGCGTCCGCTCGGTCGGTAGCCTGTCCCTCAGCACCGATCCGATCGTGTACATCGACGGTGTTCGCATGGACGCAAATGCCAACCGCGGGCCGGTGCAACGTGGCGGCGCTGGTGCGAGCCGGCTCAACGACATCAATCCCGAGGACATTGAGTCCATCGAGATCATCAAGGGCCCCGCGGCGGCGACGCTCTATGGCACGGAGGCCTCCAACGGCGTGGTGCAGATCATCACGAAGCGTGGATCGAACGGCGCGCCGCACTGGGACTTCAGCACACGCCAGGGAACGAACTGGCTGGCGAATCCCGAGGGGCGAGCGGGCCTGCTCTGGTCGAAGAACGCCACCACCGGGGCGCTCGAAACGCTCAACCTGTATCGCTACGCGATTGACAGCGGCGGCGGGCCTGTGTTCCAGAACGGCAAAAACCAGGGGTACGCGGCGAGCCTGCACGGCGGCAACGACGTCACGCGCTACTTCCTGTCCACGTCGTACGACGACGACAAGGGTGTTGTCGCATGGAACTACGACAAGAAGTTCGGTGCGCGCGCCAACATGGACATCGAAGCCAACAAGAACTTCCGCGTCGGGGCAAGCCTGGGCTACATCCGCGACCGCATCCGGCTGGCGCAAAACGGCTCAATCAACCCCGACCCATTCAGCAATCTGGTCTGGGGACGGCGAAGCCTGATCCCGACAACAGGTGGATTCGGCTTTGCGCCGGCCGCCTTGTGGGATGACGTGGAGGATCACGCGGACGTCGACCGCATGACCACGAGCGTGACGGCGCAATATGAACCGGCCACGTGGTTCACGCATCGCATGACGGTGGGCCTCGATGTGAACGCGGAGAACAACACGACGCTGTACCCCAGGGAAACGGCGGAGAATGCGGGCTTCTACGGGTCCAACGGACTGGGCGCCAAGTCTGTGGAGCGCGCGGCGCGCAACTTCCTCAGTCTCGATTATTCGGGAAACCTCAAGCACAGCTTCGGGTCGTATGACTTCACGACCACGATGGGCTTTCAAGCCAATCGGTCCGAGCTCAGCAACATCACGGCAAGCGGCACGACCTTCCCGGCGTCGCCGATCACGACCGTGTCCGGCACGACGACGAAGAACGCCACGGAAGGCTACGTCGCGAACGCGACCGTCGGTTTGTTCGCGCAACAGGTGGTGGCCTGGCAAAACCGTCTGTTCGTCACCGGCGCCCTGCGTGGAGATGCCAACAGTGCATTCGGCAAGGACTTCGCTGCGGCGTACTATCCCAAGCTCAGCGCATCATGGGTTCTGAGCGAGGAGCCGCTCTGGAACGAGAAGGCTGGCATCCTCGCACGCGCCCTTGGTGACTTGCGCCTTCGCGGCGCATATGGTGCAGCCGGTGCACAACCCGGCACGTTCGACGCCGCGCGTCTGTATACGTCGAGCGTCGGGTACCAAAACGCAGGCGGGCTTGTGCCGTCGTCGTTTGGAAACCCGGAACTCAAGCCGGAGCGAAGCACGGAGCTGGAGCTCGGCTTCGAGACGTCGCTCCTGGCACGGCGCATGGACGTGAGCTACACGCACTTCAGTCGCGCGGTGACCGACGCCATCGTGAACGTGCCCCTGCCTCCGTCCGTGGGCTTCCCGGGAAGCCAAGTCGTCAACATCGGCCATCTGTCGACCTGGGGCAACGAGTTTTCCACGACGTTCCACGTCCTCCAGGGCCGTCGCGTTGCGTGGGACGTTGGATTGCAGCTCGCCAACAACGGCAATCGGGTGGACGACCTCGGCGGACAGTCTTTTCTGGCCGTCGGCGGAGGTGGTCAGGCACAGGCACGTGTGGGCTACGGCATCGCCGACTTTTTCCTGTACAAGGTGCGTTCGGCGCAACTCAGTCCCACGGGGGTGGTGCTCTCCGCGATTTGCGACGGCGGAACCGGGAAGTCCGGACTCGAACCCGGCGGACCGGATGCGCCCTGTCCGATCGGCTCCTATACGGGCACAGCTGCGCCGCGCGTGTATTGGGGACATACCCAACCGACCTGGCAGCAGGGTTACAACACGCAGATCACCCTGTGGGACAATTTGCGTTTGTATGCACGCGTCGACGGGAACGGCGGTCATTTGCAGTCTGACACCGAGATCCGCGCACTGCACAACCAAGGCTCGACGAAGGCCGTGATCGAGCAGAACGATCCGTTCCTTCAGGTCTATCGGC
>JBDUCM010000164.1:0-10980 GCA_040003455.1 bacterium | reverse complement strand
CACGTGGGCCGCTGGGGCAGCGGGTGCAATCCCCTGCGCGGCCAGAACAACGTGCAGGGTGGGGGCGATATGGGCGCGATTCCGAACAAGCTGCCCGGCTTCCAGGATATTCTCGACGTGCCAACGCGCGAACGTTTCGAGCGTCATTGGGGGGTGGCCCTGCAGCCGACGCTCGGATGGAACCTTACCGAGATGCTCCAGGCCATGGGACGCGGGGAATTGCATTCCCTGTTCGTCATTGGCGAGAACCCCGCGCAGTCCGACGCCGACAGCAATCATGTGGAGCATCTGTTGAAAGGACTGGATCACCTGGTGGTGCAGGAGATCTTCCTCACCAGGACGGCGCAGTTGGCGGACGTCGTACTACCGTCGGCCGCAAGCTGGTGCGAGTCAGAGGGCACCGTGACGAACAGCGAGCGGCGCGTGCAACGGGTACGGAAGGCACTGGAGCCGCCCCATGGCGCGCGGGACGAAATCTGGATTCTTTCGGAAATCGCGAAACGGCTGGGTCACGACTTTGGAAGTCCCTTGGCCGAGGACGTGTGGAATGAGTTTCGTACAGTGGCGCCGGAATTCGCGGGCGGCATGAGCTACGCACGATTGGATGCCTTGAACGGAATACAGTGGCCCTGTCCCGACGAAGCACATCCGGGTACGACCTTCCTGCATGGGCGGCTGTGGGAGTCGCCGGTCCGTGGCCGCCGTGCTCCGTTTTCCGTGGTGGAACACTCCGGTCCCGTCGAAATGCCGGACGAGGAGTATCCCCTGCTGCTCACAACGGGGCGTCGTCTCGAGTCGTACAACACCGGGGTGATGACGGGCGGGTACGACTCTGCGCTGCATCGCGGAGAATCGCTCGACATTTCGCCGGAAGATGCGGCACGCCTTGGCATCACCACCGGCGATCGGGTTCGTGTTACCTCGCGCCGCGGAACCGTGCTTGCGCCGGCAATGGTGGACGGCGCCTTGCACGCTGGGTTGGTATTCATGACACTGCACTTTCCAGACGAAATCAACACCAACGTCCTCACCATCGATGTGGCGGATCCGCGGTCGGGGACGGCGGAATTCAAGGCATGCGCGGTGCGGGTTGAGCCGGCGTTGGAATCCTGAACGGCGCGACGCCGCAACCTTCACGACCACGCGAGTAGATGGATCTCAAGCTCATTGATGCAGAACCAACGGCGGAGGAGCGCGAGGCCGTGGACGCGTGTCTCGGCCCGCCGAACTCCGCGTGGGACGGAGGAACGCGTGGCAGCGAGCGCGATGCGCATGTGGCGCACGGCAACCGAGACACGGGTGGGCGGCGTCATCTCCTGTTACCGGCATTGGAGGCCGTGCAAGCGCGCGTCGGCTGGATCAGCGAAGGGGGACTTGGGTACGTGTGCGAACGACTCAACGTGCCGCCAGCCGACGCATGGGGCGTGGCCACGTTCTACGCCATGCTGTCCACGACGCCGCGTCCGCGTCGCGTCCTGCACGTGTGTGATGATCTGGCGTGCCGGACGCGCGGTGCACGTGAACTCGTGTCGTACATGGACGAAACCGTTGGACCAGCGATTGCCCATGGGCCGCGCGAAGACCGCATTACTATCGACCCTGACGGTACCGCGTGGATGCATTCGCCCTGCCTTGGGCTCTGCGACATGGCACCGGCGGCGTTGATGATCGAAGCGGGCAACAGGCCCGTGGAGTATTCGATTGGCGGTGTGACCATCGAGGACATCGGCCAGATCTTTTCCGGCACCGAGGGCAGCGTGGATTCGGCAGCTACGCCGCCGATTCCGCAGCGTGGCTTGCCGAGCCTCACCCTGCTGAAACGTGTAGGTACTGTCGATCCCACGAGCCTTGATGCATACAAGGCCGCTGGCGGCTACGCGGCGTTGCGCCGCGCGATCGCCCTGGGTCCCGAGGGTGTCATTCACGAAGTCGCGGATGCCCGGTTGGTGGGCCGCGGCGGCGCCCTCTTCCCCACGGCGCGAAAGTGGGATGCCGTTCGAACGCAAACGGCCACCCCGCACTACATCGTCTGCAATGCGGATGAATCCGAGCCAGGAACCTTCAAGGACCGGCTGCTCCTCACACACGATCCATTCGGGATCGTCGAAGCCATCACGATTGCCGGTTTCGCGGCAGGAAGCGAGAAAGGGTTCGTGTACGTGCGCGGCGAATATCCCCTTGCCTGCGAACGCATGCGCGGCGCCGTGGAGCAGGCGCGGCGCGCGGGCCTCCTCGGCGACAACATCCTTGGGTCAGGCTTTACGTTCGATATCGAGATTCGGCGAGGAGCCGGCGCGTATATCTGCGGTGAGGAGACGGCATTGTTCGAGTCGATCGAGGGCAAGCGCGGCGAGCCGCGGAACAAGCCGCCCTTTCCGGCGCAGTATGGCCTGTTCGGCAAGCCGACCGTGGCCAACAATGTGGAGACGCTGGCCAACGTACTGCCCATTCTGCTGAACGGCGGCGCCGCGTACGCCAAGACCGGAACCAAGGAGTCAACGGGCACCCGCCTGTTTTGCCTCAGTGGTGCGGTGAAGCAGCCCGGCATCTACGAAGTCCCCTGCGGCACTACATTGCGCGCATTGTTCGAACTGGCCGGCGGAGTGCCCGACCGGCTTCAGGCCGTGCTGCTGGGTGGGGCGGCAGGAACCTTCATTCGTGCCGATGAAATCGACCTTCCGCTCTCGCACGAAGACACGCGAGCCGCGAACACCACCCTGGGTTCCGGGGTGGTGATGGCTTTCGACGACACGACCGACATGCACGACATTCTCATGCGGATCGCCGCGTTCTTTCGCGATGAATCGTGTGGACAGTGTGTGCCGTGTCGCGTAGGGACCGTGCGACAGGAGGAGGCGCTCCACCGCATTGCCACCGGCAAAACCCGCGGTGGCGTGGGGGCCGAACTTTCACTCCTCAGCGATATCGGTGCGGGCATGAAGGACGGGTCCATCTGCGGCTTGGGCCAGACTGCGTATTCCGCAATCGAGTCGGCAATCAAGCGCCTGCGACTCTTCGACATGCGACTCACCTCATGACGACAACCGCGCAACCATTGGTGAAGTTGAGTCGGCCCGACCGGACGCCGCGGCCGATGGTGGACCTTCAGGTGGACGGCGCCTCCGTCTCCGTGCCGGAAGGAACGACCATCCTTGGCGCCTGCGCCGCGATCGGGATCGAGATTCCCACGCTCTGCTATCTGGAGACGTTGCGCCCCGTGAACGTGTGCCGGCTGTGCGTCGTGGAAGTGGAAGGCGCGCGCGTGCTCGTGCCAAGTTGCTCGCGTACGGTGGAGGCGGGGATGAAGGTCCAGACGCGTTCCGACCGCGTGACGCATACGCGTCGGATGGTGCTCGAGTTACTCGCCTCGTCGGTGGACTTGACCACCACGCCCGGCATGGACGAACTGCTCACGGAATACGATTGCGATCCGGCGCGTTTTGGGCCGCCCGCGCCTCCCTCTCCTTCCGGCCTCCGTGACACCGCGATCCCCGGGCATCACGCGTCGCCCAATCCCGAATTTGCGGCGACCGTATCGCAGCCGGTCACGGTGGACAATGATCTCTACATCCGTGACTACGCCAAGTGCGTCTTGTGCTACAAGTGTGTCGAGGCGTGCGGTCCTGACCACCAGAATACCTTCGCCATCGCCGTGGCGGGCCGTGGCTTCGACGCGCACATCTCCACGGAACTTGCCGTACCGCTGCCCGAATCGGCATGCGTCTACTGCGGCAACTGCATCGCCGTGTGTCCGACCGGCGCGCTGATGGCCAAATCGGAATTCGATCTCCGCGCCGCGGGTACCTGGGATCCGTCGCGCCAGATGGCAACCGACACCATCTGTCCATATTGCGGCGTCGGGTGTACGCTCACTCTGCACGTGCAGGATGGAAATATCGTCAAGGCGACATCGCCTCTCGACAACGCCATCACCCTTGGGAATCTGTGTATCAAGGGACGCTTTGGATGGCAGTTCGTTCAACAGCGCGGCGGAGAAGGGGGCCCTGGGGCCAATGGAAGAGGGTAAGAACTTACAGCACTCACGTACGGAATCATGAGCCTCATCAGGGATCTGCTCGATCTCTTCTCGCGAAAGCGCAAGAATCGGGAAATGAAGAAGAAGCGGTCCGCGAAAAAGAAGAAAGTGGCGCGCACCTCGGAAATCCTTCAGGCGCGCCGGTCCAGTTTCATTCCACTCCCTCCGGGCGAGAAAAAATAAATGCGTTCCCCCTTTCTCTCCGATATCGAGATCGCACAGGCCGCGCACATGCGCCCCATTGTCGACGTGGCGGCCGATATCGGACTTGGCTCGGACGATCTGGATCTCTATGGCAAATACAAGGCAAAGCTGCCGTTGGAGCTGTCGCAACGCCCAGCCAAGGGACGACTTGTTCTGGTCACGGCCATCAGCCCCACGCCGGCCGGAGAAGGGAAGAGCACCGTCAGTGTAGGCCTCGCCCAGGCCATGCGCCGCATCGGCACCAACGCGGTGCTCTGCATTCGCGAGCCAAGCCTCGGACCGGTGTTCGGTGTGAAAGGCGGCGCCGCTGGTGGTGGCTACTCGCAGGTGATTCCCATGGAGGACATCAACCTTCACTTCACCGGCGATTTCCACGCCATCTCGAGCGCGCATGCACTGCTGAGCGCCATGCTCGACAACCACCTGCAGCAGGGCAATGATCTCCGTATCGATCCGCGGCGAGTCACCTGGCCGCGAACCATCGACATGAATGATCGGGCCCTTCGCAACATCGTCATCGGCATGGGTGGCGCCATGGACGGCGTCGTGCGCGAGGAACATTTCGTCATCATTCCCGCCAGCGAGATCATGGCGATCGTCGCGCTCTCCACGAGCCGAGCCGACCTGGAAGAACGTCTCGGCAACATCATCGTCGGGGCCACCGCTGGCAAGGCCAAGGCGCCGGTGCACGCGCGCGACCTCAAGGCGGCGGGCGCAATGAACATGCTGTTGAAGGACGCCATTCGTCCGAATCTCGTACAAACGCTTGAAGGGGGGCCGTGCCTCGTTCACGCGGGCCCCTTCGGCAACATCGCCACCGGGACCAACAGCATCATCGCCACGAAAAGCGCCCTCGCACTCGGCGACATCGTCATCACGGAAGCCGGGTTCGGATCAGACCTCGGTGCCGAAAAGTTCTTCGACATCAAGTGCCGCGTTGGTAACCTCAATCCGGAGGCGGCGGTACTCGTGGCGACGATCCGTTCGCTCAAGATGCAGGGCGGATTGGACAAGGCGTCGCTCGTGAAGGAAGACCTCGGCGCACTGGAGCGTGGACTTCCGCATCTCGATCATCACGTCAAGAACGTTCAGCAGTTTGGCGTACCGGTGGTGGTCGCGCTGAACAAGATCACGAGCGACACGGACGCCGAGTTGCAAATGGTCATGGATCACGCCACGAAGCTTGGCGTGAGGGTGGTTCTCACCGACGTTTGGGCCAGAGGTGGCGAAGGCGGCGAAGAGCTTGCCCGCGAGGTGCTCGTGTTGCTCGACGGCAAGTCAGCGAAGTACGCGCCGATCTATGACACCAGACTGCCGATCAAGGAGAAGCTCGACACCATCGTGCGGCGCGTGTATGGCGGCGACGGTGTGGACTATTCGCCAACTGCGGACCGCGCCATCGACTACCTGACGTCCATTGGCATGGCGAACACGCCGGTTTGCATCGCCAAGACGCAATACTCACTGACGGACGATCCTACGCGCCTCTGCAAACCGACCGGCTTCCGGATCACCATCAACGAGGTGTACGGGTCGGCAGGGGCGGGCTTTGTCGTCGCCAAAGCGGGCGACATCATGACGATGCCGGGGCTGCCGAAAGTCCCGGCAGCCGAAGGCATGTCGATCGCTGCGAACGGTGCAATCGTAGGGTTGTCGTAGCGGGTCACGGGGACCCGCGATCAGCCCCGGAGTTGGTCCTTCGTGATCACGGTCCAGTCGTCCGACGAATTCCCCTTCGCGATCCATTCATCCATCTTTGCGGCAATGGCGGGTACGGCCAGAAGCGAGGCATGACCGGCATCCGCGCCTTCGAGCATGAGCCGAACGTCTTTACGCGCCATCGCAAGCGTCCACGATGGATCGGCGTAGTCCACGGTGAGCAGGCGGTTCAGCCGCCCCTGTACCATGGTGGTCGGGTTGAAGAACTCAAAGAGATGCGCGACCTCCTCCTGAGGAACACCCAACCCTTTCGCGAGCGACACGGTATCGGCGATGGCAGTGTTCAGCACGATGAGGTAGTGATTGCCCATCAGCTTCATGGCCGCTGCTCGCGCGGGATCGGCGCCGAGGTACACCAGATTGCCGGTCATCTGTTCGAGATGAGGCTTCAGTGCTTCGAACAGCGCTTGCTCTCCTGACGCGAGCATCACGCCTGTGGCACTCAGAGCCTGCGGCGGCCCCATGAATACGGGAGCGTGCTGAAATCGGATGCCACGCGCGGCCCAGCGTTGGACGCGTTCCTTCGTGCCAACCGGCGACGTCGTTGTGTGATCCACGATGATGACGTCCTGGGCGAGCCCCGACCGCGCCCGTTCGAGCACGTCATTCACGCCCGCATCATCCACCAGCGTGATGTGCACGCGGTCGGCGCCGCGTACGGCGTCGGCGGGATCGTCAAACGCCTTCGCGCCGTATTGCTCGAGTGCCTGTGCCTTGCTGGCGGTGCGATTCCACACGTGAACAGTTTCCCCACGTGACTGCAGTGCACGGACGAAATTTGCGCCGAGCAGGCCGGTACCGAGAAATGCGATCATGAGCAGGATCTTCCGTAGCAAGGGTTGATGACGAGCAGTAATTCAGTTGTGGCGATGCGCGTTCCATTGCGCCGCTCCATTGAGTCTACGCTCGGATGCCCGACCTGTCCGCAGGCTCCTCGTCGCGTCATGTTTGCTGCGCAGCACACTAGGCGTCCCCTCATTCTGGAACGTGGCCATGTCCTCCCGGCGCACCTTCATCAAGCACACCGCCGTACTCGGTGGTGCACTCTCGCTCGGCCCGCTCACTGGCGCGCTCAGCGCGAAGAGCATGGTCGTAGCAGACCGGCGCGCGGCCGCTTCCCGCGCGTCCGAGCCCCTCAACATACTCATCCTTGGGGGTACGGGGTTCACTGGGCCAGAACAGGTGGAATACGCCCTTGCCCGGGGTCATCGGGTTACCCTGTTCAACCGCAACAAGACGCGCCCCGATTTCTTCAAGGGCAAGGTTGCCGAAGAGCTGATCGGTGACCTGAACGGCGACACGAGCGCCTTGGCGGGAAAGCATTTCGACGTCGTCATCGACAACCCGACGACGTTGCCAGTGTGGGTGCGGAATGCCGCGAGGCAGCTGAAGGGCAACACCAAGCACTACATGTTCATCTCCACGACGTCGGTGTATCGCGACCAGAGCCAGATCGGCATTGACGAGGCGAGCCCGACCACACCAATGCCAGCGGATCTGGATCCGTTCACGCTCGACCCCGCAAATGCCACGAAATACTACGGTGCGCTCAAGACACGCGCCGAGCAGGAAGTGGAGGCCCAATACCCAGGGATCAATACGATCATCCGGCCGTGCCTTATCGTCGGACCGCTGGATCGCACAGACCGGTTCACCTACTGGCCCGCGCGGATCGACAAGGGTGGTGAAGTGCTCGCCCCCGACAAGCCTGATGATCCCTGCCAGTTCATCGACTCCCGCGATCTCGCCGAATGGATGATCAGGATGGCCGAGGCCCGGGCGTTCGGCTTGTACAACGCGATCGGTCCCGACAAACTGCTCACCATCGGCGAGATGCTGTACGGTGTGAAGGCGATCACCACGGCAGGCGCCCAGTTCACGTGGGTGCCATGGGAGTTTTTGCAGACGCAGGACGTTCGCCCGTGGCGGAACATGACCGTGTGGCAGCCGCCCTACGGCAGGACGGCGGGATACCAGCGGCGCACGGCAACAAAGGCAATCGCCAAAGGGCTCACCTTTCGCCCGCTGGCCGTCACCGCCAAGGACACCCTGGACTGGCACAGGACGCGCCCGCAGAAGGAACAGGACGCAACGCTGAATGGAGAGATCAACGGGTTGTCCATGACCAGGGAAGCAGAAGTCCTCGCGGCATGGAAGGCGTCCAGAAAGGGTTGAACAGCGCCAGCGCCCGTTGGTCGCCGGGCGTATACACGACGGACGTATCCAGAGCATTTCTCGTGAATCTCACCGCTCCAGCCGAGTACCACCCATGATTGTTTTCGCACGCACCCCCCTTGCTTCCGTCCTGCGGGTCGGGAGCCTCGCTGCCCTGGCGCTGCCACTCGCCGCCCAGACGGCGCCTACCGCACAGCAGGGATGGAGCGCCCAGCAGGTTCTGCACACGGAGACATACGTCAAGCCGCCGGACGTGATCGAGCGCATCATCATGGCGCCACGCACCGACATCTCGTTTACGGCGCCCAGCCCTGATCGGAAGTGGTTCGTGCGTACCATTGGCGCGGACCGTGGCGACGTGGCGGAGTTCGGGAAGGAGCACATCAACCTTGGTGGGCTGCAGATCGAGACGAAGGCCAATCGCGCGCGTACGCTCACCACGAGCACGCGTCGCGGTCTCACCTTGATCGATCCACGCACCATGGCGACCCGTGTGATCGAGACGCCGAAAGACGCGTCGATTTCGTCGCCCACCTGGTCGCCGAGCGGGACGCAGATTGCGTACATCGCGAACGCAGATGAGGGCTCGTACCTCTACGTCGCGGACGTGGCGTCGGGAAAGGCGCAGAAGGCGACGCGGTCGCCCTTGCTTGCCACGCTCGTGACCAGCGTGGAATGGGCCGGCGACAACGCACTTGTGTTGGTGATTGTGCCAGACGTGCGTGGCGCCGTGCCGGTGTACGGAAACAAGGGCATCGCCGACGGACCGGAAGTGCGCCTCACCGAATCGCGTGCGTTGCCCCAGGTGATTCATGCGAGCCTGCTCGAAAACCCATATGACAGGGCGCGACTCAAGTACTACACCACCGGCCAGCTCGCCGTCATCGATCTCAAATCCAGGCGACTGACGAAGATTGGAGCGCCTGCGATGATCAAGGCGGTCGATGCGTCGCCGGATGCGAAGTTTGTGCGCGTCACGAAAATGACCGAGCCATTTTCCTACGTGGTGCCCGTGTCGAGCTTCGGATCGATGGAAGAGTTGTGGGATATTGACGGCAAGGTCATCACCTCGCTCGCAAAGACGCCGTTGCGGGAAGGTGAGCGCGGCGGCGACGGAGACACCCCGGCTGCAGGCGGACGTGGCGGCGCGCAGCAAACGGCCTCGGACACCGGCAAACGAAACATTCGCTGGAATCCGATTGGCACCGGCCTCGTATACATGCAATCGGAGTTCGCAGCGGCCGGCAGCGGCAGTGCAGCGGCCTCAGGCAACAGTGGACGAGGCGGTCGCGGTGCCGGTGGCCGTGGCACACAGACGGCTACGGCGCAACGCCCGCAACCTACCAGCGTGAAGTACGTAAACTGGCTTCCCCCATTCGGGCCGACGGACACCAAGGTCATCTATGAGGGCAGCGGCCAGTTCTCGAACCTCGCGTAGAGTGCCGATGGCAAGACGATGTTCGTTGTCGACAGCGGCAGCGTTTTCGCGGCACGTGTGAGCGATCCCGCTCGACACTACGCCCTCGGCCGCAATGTCACCATTCCCGCCGTTGGATTCGGCGGATTCGGCGGCGCGGGCGGTGGCGGTGGCCGAGGCGGTGCGGCGCCCGCGGATTCCACGGCGCCTGGTGGCGCACTGGCCATGAAGACTGGCCCGCATGGCGCGCCTGTTGTGGTCCTCGCGAGCGACAACAAGTCCGTGTTCGTGAGCGGTACACGAGCTCCGGGTGCCAAGTGGGAGACCCAGGCGCCGCGTCCGTGGGTCGACCGCATCGATCTCGAGACGGCCAAACGCGACCGTGTGTTCGAGAGCGCGGCCGACGCATTCGATGAATTCGTCGCACCGCTGGATGACGACTACTCGAAGATCATCTATACGCACGAGTCCCCCACGGTCATCGCCGATGCATTTCTCCGCGACGTGAAGACCAACGCGAATACGCAGCTCACCCACAACAAGGACGTGGCGCCCGAAGTGTCGAATGCCGTGCGCAAGCGCATGGTGATCACGCGCCCGCGCGACGGGCTGAAGTTCTATACGGACGTCACGCTGCCACAGGGGTGGACGCCAGGGACCAAGCTGCCTGGCATCATCTGGTTCTATCCCCGCGAGTACACGGGTCAGGCCGAGTACGACCGGTCGCGCTATACCACGAACATCAACAAGTTCCCCGCAGTGGCGCCCGCGCGGCCGGCGTCGTCCACGCAGTTGTGGGTCACGCAGGGCTATGCGCTCATCGAACCCGACATTCCGATCTTCGGCGATTCGGGCAAGATGAACGACAACTACACACGCGACTTGAAGGAGAATCTCGACGCAGTGCTCGATGCCGTGGTGGATGCTGGGTACGTGGACCGCAACAAGATGGGCATCGGTGGTCATAGCTATGGCGCCTTCAGTACTGTGAATGCGCTCACGCTCACGCCGTATTTCAAGGCCGGCATTGCTGGAGACGGCATGTACAACCGCTCACTCACGCCCTTTGGGTTCCAGAGTGAACGGCGTGACTTCTTCCAGGCCCAGAGTACCTATCTCGACATGTCGCCGTTCTATCGGGCAGACAAGATCACGGGCGCCCTGCTGATGTACCATGCCATGGAAGACCAGAACGTGGGTACAGCTCCCATCAGTTCGCAGCGCATGTACCACGCGTTGCAAGGGTTGGGGAAGCCGGCGGCGCTGTACATGTATCCGTACGAAGACCACAGCGATGCCACCTACCAAAGCGACCTCGATATCTGGGCGCGGTGGCTGGCGTGGTTCGACATCTACGTGAAGAACGCCAAATCTGCCCAGAAGACCACGGCACTGGTTCCGTGAGTATCCAGCGGTGAAAGACAGCGGG
>JBDUCM010000047.1:0-34127 GCA_040003455.1 bacterium | reverse complement strand
CCTCGTTGTCCATGATGAAGAAGGCCCCGTGATGCGCCGACACGAGCGGCGTGAGTTCGCTCATGATGAGACGTGACACGGATTCGAGATCCTTCTGGCCCTGCATCATGCGGCTGAACTTCGCGAGGTTCGTCTTCAGCCAGTCCTGTTCCTGATTGCGCTCGGTCGTCTCTTTCAGATTCGCGATCATCTGGTTGAGGTTCGATTTCAGCTCGTCCAATTCGCCCTGCGCCTCCACGGTGATCTGTCGCGTGAGGTCACCCTTCGTCACCGCGGTGGCGACGTCCGCGATGTTTCGCACCTGTGCGGTAAGCGAGTTGGCCATGGCATTCACGGCGTCGGTGAGGTTCTTCCACGTTCCCGCCACACCCGGCACCTCAGCCTGGCCGCCAAGCTTTCCCTCCGTGCCCACTTCCTTGGCGACACGTGTCACTTCGTCGGCGAAGACCCGTAGCTTCTCCACCATGGTATTGACAGTGTTCTTCAGCTCGAGAATCTCACCGCGCGCTTCCACGGTGATCTTTTGCGACAGGTCACCGTTCGCCACCGCCGTCGTGACGAGGGCGATGTTGCGCACCTGACTCGTCAGGTTCGACGCCATGAAGTTGACGTTGTCGGTGAGGTCTCGCCACACACCTCCAGCGCCGGGCACTCGAGCCTGCCCGCCAAGAATGCCTTCCGAGCCGACCTCGCGCGCCACGCGCGTCACCTCGCTCGCGAAGGCGTTGAGCTGTTCTACCATCGTATTGACGGTGTTCTTGAGCTCGAGAATTTCGCCGCGCGCATCGACCGTGATCTTGCGCGACAAGTCGCCCAATGCCACCGCCGTGGTGACATCGGCGATGTTGCGCACCTGTGACGTCAGGTTCGACGCCATGTAATTCACGCTGTCCGTGAGATCCTTCCACGTTCCGGCGACGCCCGTCACGTTGGCCTGGCCGCCGAGTCGGCCCTCCGTGCCCACTTCGCGCGCGACGCGGGTCACTTCATCGGCGAAGCTGCGCAACTGATCCACCATGGTGTTCACGGTGGACTTTACCTCGAGAATCTCACCCTTCGCTTCGGCCGTGATCTTCTTGGACAGATCGCCCTTCGCAACAGCGGTGGTGACGTCGGCGATGTTGCGCACCTGATTCGTCAGGTTGCTCGCCATACCGTTCACGGAGTCGGTGAGGTCCTTCCATGTCCCGGCAACGCCGGGAACATTCGCCTGCCCGCCCAATACTCCCTCCGTCCCCACTTCACGAGCCACACGCGTCACTTCGGCCGCGAACGAGTTGAGCTGATCCACCATGGTGTTCACGGTGTTCTTCAACTCGAGTACCTCGCCTTTCGCTTCTGCCGTGATTTTCCGTGAGAGGTCGCCCTTGGCCACGGCGGTGGTGACATCGGCGATGTTGCGCACCTGACTGGTCAGGTTGCTCGCCATCGAGTTCACCGAATCGGTGAGGTCTCGCCATGTGCCGCTCACCCCCTCAACGTTGGCCTGTCCGCCGAGCCGGCCTTCCGTTCCCACCTCGCGCGCCACTCGCGTCACTTCCGCCGCGAATGCGTTCAATTGATCCACCATCGTATTGATGATGGTCTTGAGTTCAAGAATCTCCCCCTTCGCCTCGGCGGTGATCTTCTTGGACAGGTCACCGCGCGCCACAGCGGTCGTTACATCGGCGATGTTGCGCACCTGGCTCGTGAGGTTGCCGGCCATGAAATTCACCGAATCGGTGAGGTCCTTCCACGTGCCAGCCACGCCGGGCACGTTCGCTTGGCCACCCAACCGTCCTTCGGAACCGACCTCACGTGCCACGCGCGTCACTTCCGCCGCGAAGGAGTTGAGCTGGTCCACCATGGTGTTCACGGTGTTCTTCAGCTCCAGCACTTCGCCCTTCGCCTCCACCGTGATCTTCTGCGACAGATCTCCGTTGGCCACGGCGGTCGTCACGAGCGCGATATTGCGCACCTGACTCGTGAGATTGCCCGCCATGAAGTTCACCGAATCGGTGAGATCCTTCCACGTGCCCGCAACGCCGGGCACATTGGCCTGGCCGCCGAGCATGCCTTCGGTGCCCACCTCCTTCGCAACACGTGTCACCTCTGCAGCGAATCCATTCAGCTGGTCCACCATGGTGTTCACGGTATTCTTGAGCTCGAGCACCTCGCCCTTGGCCTGCGCCGTGATCTTGCGACTCAGGTCGCCTTTGGCCACGGCAGTCGTCACGTCGGCGATGTTGCGCACCTGATTCGTCAGGTTGGTCGCCATGCCGTTCACCGAGTCGGTGAGATCCTTCCACGTACCTGCCACACCTGGGACGTTTGCCTGGCCGCCGAGCACGCCTTCCGTTCCCACTTCGCGCGCCACTCGTGTCACTTCGTCCGCGAACGACGATAGCTGATCGACCATGGTGTTGATCGTGTTCTTCAGCTCGAGGATTTCTCCCTTCGCTTCGGCCGTGATCTTTTTCGAGAGGTCCCCCTTGGCCACGGCGGTGGTGACGTCCGCAATGTTGCGCACCTGATTGGTCAGGTTGGTAGCCATACCGTTCACGCTGTCGGTCAGGTCGCGCCATGTGCCGCTCACTCCTTGCACATTCGCCTGTCCACCCAGACGTCCTTCCGTGCCGACTTCGCGTGCCACGCGGGTCACTTCGCTGGCGAAGGCGTTCAACTGGTCGACCATGCGATTGACGGTCGATCCGATGCGGAAGAACTCTCCCTGCACGGTCTTGCCGTCGATTTCCAACTCCACCTTCTGGCTCAGGTCGCCCTCGGCGACCGCCTTGATCACGCGCGCAACCTCGGATGTCGGCTGCACCAGATCCGAAATCAGTGAATTGAGCGCGTCCACCGAGCCAGCCCAGAGTCCTCCGGCAGGTCCGATGGTCGCGCGATCCCGCATCTTGCCTTCGCGCCCCACGGACAATGCGACCCGATTCAGCTCTTCGGCGAGACGCCCCTGTTTCGTGGCAACGCTATTGAAGATGTCGGCGAGTTCCGCCATCATCGGATCGCCATCGATGTCGAGGCGCATGCTGAAGTCGCCTGCGTCGAGAGCGCGCAGTCCTGCCAGCAGGCGGCGCATTTCGCGATCGTGCCCGCGCCCTCCGCCTCCGTTGGTCGCTCCAGGCGAGCCAGAGGTCACACCGAGACTGGTATCAATGTCCGCCATTGCACCGGACACGGCCGCGCGCCTTGGGCGTCCACGTTTTCCGCGCGAGGGGAGTGTGTTTTCGGGATCGGGACGTTCGGGATTTTCGCCGACACTCACAGTCAGCTCCTCGGAAAGGAAGGCAACACGCGAAACGCCACCGCGTTGATGCGGCGGCCGTACCCGGCGCGCTTGGGACTCGGACTCGCGCCGAGCGTGCACCTGGGTTCAATATCTGTGCCGACCTCTGGGGCAGGCCGCACTGATAGTGTTCGGATCAGCCCGCCGTCCGCTAGAGCTGAGTTCGCTCAGCCTATGACTCGCACCTCGTCCTCAAGCGAAATCCCCCCCGCCTGCAGCACTCGCGCGTACACGCGACTCCATCCCGGGTGGACCTTCTGGCTGACACGCGTGAATTTCCCTTCGCAAAACGCCGCAGCGATCGTATTGCAGGGTGCGGCATAGGCGGTCACCTCAGCCTCAACTGAACCCATCAACAGGCGTGTACCGGGACAGATAACGGACCAATCCATGGCGCGGATGGTGACGTTCTCGCCCATCGCGCCAGGCGAAATCGGATGACCTTCGCTGGCGAGCGCGTCAATGAGGTCGGCCGAATAGAGACACAGTGCGCGATCCCGTCCGCCGTGATGCTTCCGATCGAACTGCCAATCTCCCGCCACGCCATCCAGCGACACCAGCGCGTGGGCGATCGGCAGCTTCGGTACGCCTCCACCAGACCGTTGAAGCCCAGCCACGCGTGCATCGGTCGGATTGTGGCTCACGACGGAACGACGCCACTCATCAGTCGCACGGGGATGCCCCCATTGCTGGTTGTGGCCGCAACCCGAAGCGGAATTTTCAGTTGGCGTTCCAGGGCGGGATCGGGCGACAACAGCAACACGCGCCAACCGGGTGCCTTCGCGCGCAACACGTTGCCCAACTGCGCCCAGACGTCTCTCACCCGGTCCGAGTCGCCCACGCGCACTCCGTACGGCGGGTTCGTCACCACCCACCCGGGTTCACCTGCGAAGCCAACGGACGACACCGAACGCGTTTCGAGCGCAATGTCAGCGCCCACATTTGCGCGGTCCGCATTCGACGTTGCGGCCGCGATGGCACCAGCGTCGCGGTCACTGCCGAAGATGCTCCTGCCGGATGTCGGCAAGGTCAGGCCTGCCAGTTCGGCCCGTACGCGCTCACCGAGCGTGATGGACATTCCGGGCCATTGTTCCATTGCAAAGGTGCGACGGGCGCCAGGCGCGATATGCCGCGCCATGAGCGCTGCCTCGATCGGGATGGTTCCGGAGCCGCACAGTGGATCCACGAGTGCCGATGTGCCGTCCCAGCCCGACGCGGCAAGCATCGCCGCCGCGATCGTTTCGCGGAGCGGCGCCTTGGCCGTTGCCAGCCGATATCCGCGCCGATGCAGCAGAGCCCCCGAACTATCGGCGCTCACGGTGCACCGGTCGCGCATCATCCGCACGACGATCAGCGCCGCGTCGTCATCGCCGGCGAGGTCGTCCTCGTCCACGCTGCCACCTTCAGCGCGCACTCCGGGAATGGTGCGCACCACGGCGTCGGCCAGCCGCTGGGCGACAGCATCCGAGTGGTACAATCGCGATTTCTTGCACGTCACGCGAAAGCGTACGGCATCGCCTGGCCGCAGCACTCGACCCCATGCAACCCGTCGTGCGTGCCGTTCCAACTCGGCAAACGAACGCGCTTCGAAGCTCGCGAGTCGCACGACGATGCGCGACGGGATACGCAGCGACATGTTCGCCAGCAGTGCGCTGCGTGCGTCACCGCTCCACGCGATTCCTCCCTCTTCCGCAACGGCGTCGATCCCCAGCGTGCGCGCCTCGGCAAGCGCGAGTGCGTCGAGGCCCGGCGCGACGATGGCATAGCAATCGAGTGCACCCGGCGTCAGCGTTGCCGACGAGGCCTTGATGGGGTATTCGGGAGGAGTCACACTGCAACGCTAATCGCAGCGCGCGTGAACCGCACCTGCCGCGCATCGCGATCGCGGTGTAGCCTGCTTTCGTAGCCTGGCCCGGACGCGCAGGATTCATCATCCATCCGCATGCAACAACCACCTCTCCACTCTTCCGATGATCAGCGTCTCTGACCTGACGCGGTACTACGGCGACTTCACCGCCGTCGATCGCATTTCGTTCGACGTACGACCGGGCGAGGTGCTCGGCCTGGTCGGGCCCAATGGCGCGGGCAAGACCACCACGTTGCGCTGCCTCTCAGGCATCATCGCGCCGTCAGTCGGGAGTGTCAGCATCGCTGGCTACGACATCCAGAAGGATGGCGTAGCGGCAAAACAGGCGCTCGCGTTCGTTCCGGATGAGCCACATTTGTTCGAACACCTGACCGTCGAGGAACACCTCCGCTTCGTTGCGCGGTTGTACGGCGTCGTCGACGCTGAACAGCGCATCCCCGTACTTCTCGACGAGTTGGAGATCACCGACAAGCGCCGTGCGCTTTCCACCGAACTCTCCCGTGGCATGAAGCAAAAACTCGCCATTGCCTGTGGCCTGTTGCACGACCCTTCTGTCTTGATCCTCGACGAACCGCTCACTGGACTGGACCCTGGCGGGATGCGTCGCATGCGCGCCACCATCTCCAATCGAGCAAAGGCGGGGGCAGCGGTGATTCTCAGCTCACATCTCCTCACCCTCGTCGAAGAGTTGTGCACCAAGCTGTTCATCATCCGTCGTGGGACATGCGTCGCGTATGGATCGCTGCCGGAGATCTTTGATGCACACCCAGAGCTTTCTGGCCAGACACTCGAGGACGTCTTTCTCGCGTTGACTGGCGCCAATGAGGGAGCCGCCGCGCCGTGATCGGCGCCTTCGGCTACCTGATTCTGCATTCGGCTCGCAATCGGTTCATCACGCAACTGAGACGCCTCCGCAGTCCACGATACGCCATCGCCTTCCTGCTCGGCGTTGGCTACTTCGGGCTCGTGTTCTTCAACCGTTCCGGCAGCCAGGGACGAGAGGGGACGAGTCCGATCATCACCGATACCCTTGGTGCGCTACTTCCCTTCGCGTTCCTGGTGCTCGTCGCCTATACGTGGCTCGCCGGTGCCGATCGGACGGCACTCGCGTTCTCCACGGCGGAAGTGTCCATGCTGTTCACGGCACCGGTGTCGCGCCGGCAGCTCATTGTCTACAAGATCGTGCGCTCGCAGGTGACGGTGCTGACGTCGAGTCTCATCTGGGTGATTCTCTTTGGTCGCGGTCACGATGCCGTCACTCGTGCGCTTGGGTATTGGGTCCTGTTCTCTACGCTCAACCTTCATCGACTCGGCGTGGCGTTGGTCCGTGCATCAGGGAGCGAGCATGGCACCAAGGGCTTGCGGCGAAGCGTGCCGGCGTTCGCGATGGTCGGGGCGATCCTCGCCATGATCCTCGCGGGACTCTACAAGGCGCGCTTTCAGTTTCAACAGGCCGAGGACTTGGGCGACATGCTCCACGTGCTCGGATCCGTATTTTCTGCGGCACCCATGAGTTGGGTCATCCTTCCGTTTCGCGCCGCGGTGGCACCGGCAATCAGCGCGCCGGGTGCAGCATGGGCTCGAGCAATGCTCTGGGCGCTGGGATTGTTGTTGCTGCACGTCCTCTGGGTATTGCGCTCTGACGCTGCCTTCGAGGAAGCCGCCGCGGAAGCGTCCGCAACCCAGGCGCGGCGCATAGAAGCGATGCGCGCCAGGCGTCTTGATGGAGGCAATGTCAATACCAAGGCGGCGCGACGGACGCTCCCGCTGGCCTCAACCGGCGCGCCGGCCGTGGCGCTCGTGTGGAAGAACACCCTGTGGCTCATGCGCAGCGGGCAACTCCGTACTCTGCTCGGGCTTCCCATCATTGCGATCCTGGCCGCCTTGGCGTTCTCGGGGCGGTCATCGCACGTCGAAATGATCATTGCCACGTTGTGCGGAATCGTCGGCGTGATGCTGTTGCTCTTCGGGCCGGCGACGATGCGGAACGACATGCGCGGCGACCTCCGGCGGTTGCCCATGATCAAGACGCTGCCGCTTTCCGGCCAGCAGATCATCCTGGCCGAAGTCGCGAGCAGCGCAGTGCCAACCGCGGCTCTCCAGTTCCTGCTCGTCATCGCCGGTGTCATCGCCGTGTCGTTTGCCGATGAGGTGAGTGTACCGCTGCCGGTGCGGTTTGCGATCATCGCCGCGTCACCCGCGGTGCTGATCGGTCTCAACCTGGCAAATTTTTCAATTCACAATGCCTTTGCACTGCTCCTTCCTGGATGGATCCGGCTGGGTGAAACAAGCCCTGGCGGTGTAGAGGCAATGGGTCAGGCGATGCTCAGCTCGATCATCACGATGCTCGTGCTCGCGTTGCTGCTGCTCGGTCCCGCGCTCGGCGTGACGGCGGTGTATTTCCTCTTGCGACAGCACACCGTACTGCTGGTGCTCGTTGGCAGCGCGGTGTCGGGCGCCGCCCTCTTTTTCGAGGCCTATCTCATGACCGAGGCGCTCGGCGGAACGCTCGAGCGCACGGAGCCGATGCATGTGGGCTGACGTAGCTCTCTAGGGTGCGTCGGTCCGGGCGGCGGCGACCCCCTCGCGCCGGGCACGTTGCGTGACAGTCCATCGAGTGACTGCACTCCGGCCCTCGTGAGCGAATACGCGAGGTAGTTGCAATATCCCAGGCGCTTCCGCCGTTCCGACCACCACCGACCACCAGGCGAACGCAATCCGACGCACCCCGCGTAGATGTTCGGCGAGTGCCAGAGTCTCGTTGAAGACGGCGGCACTGTGGGCGCGTGGCGAGAAGGGACCTCGATGACGCTGATCGTCACCGTGTCGAATACCGACGTGATGGCGGACGAGGATCGCGGGGTCATAGCGGAGGCGCCAGCCTTTCCGCCGAATCGACAGGCAGAGTGACATTTCCCAGTGCACCTGCGCGCCGTCGCCGCGGAGTCGTTCGTCGAACCCGATTGCGCGAATGACTGGAAGCCTGAAGGCGCAATTCGCACCCTTGAGCACGTCCACATCGCGCGGCGGTCCGTCTCCAACATGATGGTTTCCCACGACCCGGCCCATCCATTGGACATGGCCCACGGTTCGGCATTCGGCAGGAACGTTGACCTGTTGGTCGCGCCCGCCAACGCCGCCGATCGCAGCGTCCGACACGAAGGTCTCAACCAGTCGAGCAACCCAGTCGGCGAGCGGTTCGGCGTCATCGTCAGTGATTGCAAGGATGTCGCCTTGTGCCTCGGCAAGGCCGGCATTCATCGCTGCCACCACACCCGGTTGGTCAACGAGCACCGCGGAAAGAGCGCTCCAGGCTGACGCCAGGTGCCGAACCAGCCCGCGAGACTCCTCGTCGTCGCGCCGCAGGGCCACGAGCACAGCTTCGGGAGCATGTGTCTGGGCTCGCAATGCGCTGAGGCAACGACCGAGATCGTGATGCCTGCGATAGCTCGGGATGAGGACGGTCACACGCATGGTCCTAGAAATATGCGAGAATGACCATGCAGGCGTTGTTGCTCTCGAGCTCGCCACTGGATCCTGGGCGGGCGCCCCATTGACGCCTGCCGTGCCGAGGTAAACGTTTGTAGTGGCATTTGACCACTCAAGCCCGCGACGCTTGCCGAGCCCGCATCACTACCGCCTGCTCATGACCATGGACAAAGAATTGGGGTCCATTCGACCGAGTCCTCTGAAAAACGGTACTGTCGACCCCGTTAGAGCGGCATTTCTGGTGTATCTTTCCGACGGCTCGCAGTCGAGCGTCTTGCAGGACGCATTGTCACGCATGTCCTTGGAAGCGCGTCATGTGGGTATGCTCCCCGAACATCTCATTATCGTGCTGAAAGACATCTGGAACGGCCTGCCCGAGGTGCGCGCCATGCGCGACATCGACGAGCAGGTTCGTTTGCTCGAAGGCGCGGTGACGATGTGTATCAAGGAGTATTATCGCGCCTGACGGCCCGTTCCCACTGGGTCGCACTCCTGCCTGTATTTCCCGTGCACGATCTCGCCCATCGAGTCCGCGCGCGACTCGGGGCCGTTCCCGTGCCGCGGCTGCGTCGAATAATTCTCGCTATCTACTTTCTCACCGCGCTTGGCGATGCGGCGGGCAAAGCGCTTGCGGCTACGCCGGCCTTCAACAGTGCAGTATCGCGATTGCTGCACGGTGGACACGCGGAGGAGATGCGCGAAGCGAAAAAACCGTCCGGCAACTTCGAGATATTCCGAGCATCGTCCCGGCACCTCGTTGCGGGGCAGGACCTGTACGCGGAATACCCGACTGAGCATTCCGACCGGTTCAAGTACAGCCCGACATTTGCGCTGCTATTCTCTCCGCTGTCGTGGCTCCCTTGGCCGATCGCACTCTTCCTGTGGAGTTCGCTGAATTTCCTGGTGTTGTTCGGTGCGGCCGAACGCGTGCTTCCCGCGCGGACCGCGCTGTTTGCCATGGCGTGCCTCCACCTGGAAATCCTGCGCTCGATGCAAAATGCGCAGAGCAATACCCTCGTCGCAGGCTTGATTGTTCTCGCGTTTGCCTTTATCGAGCGGCGGAGTGCCTGGCGTTCCGCAGCGGCTGTCGCGATCGGCGCAAGCATCAAGATCTTCCCCTTGGCGGCGCTGACCTTCGCCGTTCCGAAGCGGTTGGCGCTGCGAACTGGGCTCTGGGCGGCGGGACTGGGCGCCGTGATGGTCTCACTTCCGCTGCTCGTCACGTCGCACACCACGCTCTTCGCACAATATCGGTGGTGGAGTGGTGTTGAATCGAGCGACGCCCTCCAGCGGTGGTTTTCCGCGATGGAGCTGTTGCACCGATGGACCGGCGAGAATGCACCGAATTGGTGGATCCAATTGGCCGGCGTACTCGTGCTTGTTGCTCCATTGGCTCTACGACGCAACCGTTGGGACGAGCCGCGCTTTCGCTTCCTCTATCTCTGCTCCGTGCTGTTGTTCACGGTACTGTTGAACCATCAGGCGGAGCGGGCCAGTTACGTCATCGCGTTCACTGGCGCCACACTGTGGTACGCGAGTTCGGAAAAAACGCGGTGGCGCAATGTGTTATACGGATTGACGTTCATCGCGATTCCGTTGATGTCCACGCTGATTCCCGGCGCAATCCTGAAGACACGAACGGTAATGCTCTATCGGTTGGCACTCCCGTCCCTGGTCATCTGGGTTGCGGTCTTGTGGGAGCTGTTCAAGGCGCGATCTTCGCAGACGGCCGCGGAGACCTGAACGCTTCCGCGTCAGGCCTGCGCGGCGCCTGCTGACTGCCCCATCAACCCAGTCTTGCGTCCAGTTCGATCTGAACGTTGCCCTTGAGTGCGCCGGAAATCGGGCAGCCTTCTTTCGTGGCCGCCGCAATTGCCTGGAACTTTGCATCGTCCGCGCCTGGGACCACAGCGACGACGGCAAGCTTCATCGTCGTGATCTTGAATCCTTCGCCTACTTTTTCAATGGTGCAGGCCGCCGTGGTCTGAATGCTCGTCGGCGCCAACCCCTCCTTCTCCAGTCCTGCTCCCAGCGCCATGCTGAAACACGCCGCCTCGGCCGCAGCGAGCAATTCCTCAGGGTTTGACCCGGCGGCATCCTGGAACCGCGAACCAAAGTTGTACGAACCCGAGAGGCCGGTCTGTCCCTTGAACGATCCTGACCCGTCCCGCAAACCACCTTTCCATTCCGCACTCGCGGTTCTCGTCGGCATCTTTTGCGTACTCCTGAGTCTTGAGGTGGTGTGACGGCCCGTGGCACATGCGCTTGACGCATCGTTTCCCGGTCGCTTTATCTCCTGCCATGACGGATTCGGCTGAGCCGCCGCTCCCGCCGTCGGTGGAGCGGGTGCTGCGCACGTTTCGCGCCCTCGGGCGCGAAGAAAAAATGCAGACGTTGCTCCATTTCGCCAAGAAGCTCGAACCGCTTCCCGAACGGTTTGTGGCGCTCGACCGCGCCGAGTTCACTGTACCGGAATGCCAGACACGCGTCGACCTGTTCCCCGAAGTTCGTGATGGCAAATTGTACTTCTATGTAGACCTGAACGCTCGCCAGTCGCCCACGATCGCCGCATTTCTCGCCATTCTATTCTCGGCTTTGAACGGCCAGCCTCCCGAAACCGCTCTTGCGATCCCCAACGATTTCGTCCGGCAGATGATGGATGGAATCGGCTTGGCCGGTCGCGAGGTTGGGCTCAATGCCATGCTCGCTCGCGTGAAGAGTCACGCACGGCGGGCCCTCGCCTGACCCACACATTCCCATGTCCAGATCCGCGCAAACGTACGCCAATCACCGGCGGTTGTTTCCGCTCTTCCACTATGTCGCCGTTCCGATTCTGCTCGCCAACGTCGTGGTGTCCGTCGCCCATGCGATCAGGCAGCCAGCTCCATATTCCAGCTGGATGGTAATACTCTCCTTCGGACTTGTTGCCGGCGTGGTGGCTAACCGCGCGTCGTCGCTCATCGTGCAAAACCGCGTGATTGCCCTGGAAATGCGCCTACGCCTTGCCACGACCCTTCCCGCGGAGTTGCGCGTGCGCATTCCGGAGCTCAGCCTGCGTCATCTCATCGGACTGCGCTTTGCCGGTGACACCGAGCTCGTCGGACTCGTGGAGCGGTGCCTGCGCGGAGAACTCCCCACCACAGACTCCGTCAAGCGTTCGGTCACCGACTGGCGCCCGGACTACATTCGCGCCTGACCTCCCTACACCGCAAAGGCACAAGCCGTAGCGACGGATACCACGCCCGCCTAGTCCTTACCGCCGACACCGACAATGCAGCGACTGCTCAGCGCCTTCATCTGGTTCACCACGATCTCGGTGGTGATCTTCGGTGTCTTCTACGTAGCCGCAGTGTGGCTCGTCACCGCGCCCTTCGACCGGGGCCGGTATCATGCCGGTCGCGCCTTTCGACAGCTCGCGGTTGCACAGGTCACCATGAACCCGCTCTGGCACTTTGAAACGGAAGGCAGCGCTCCGGCAGATCCGCGCCTCCCGTATATCGCTGTCTCGAATCATGAATCGTATGCGGACATCTTCCTCATCAGTCACTTCCCATGGGAAATGAAGTGGTTGTCCAAGGACACCATTTTCAAGATTCCGGTAATGGGCTGGATGATGCGCATGGCCAATGATATTCCCATCAAGCGTGGCAAGCGTGAGAGTGTCGTGAGCGCCATGAACGGCTGCCGTGACCGTCTGAGCAAGCGCGTGAGCGTGATGATCTTTCCCGAAGGAACGCGTTCGAAAACGGACGAACTCCTGCCATTCAAGGACGGCGCCTTCAAGCTTGCCATCGAGGCGGGGGCGCCCATCCTGCCTATTGCCGTCGCGGGCACGCGGCATTGCATGGCAAAGGGCAGCTTCGCGTTTCGCCGGGCGCGCGCAAAGGCACGTGTGTTGGAGCCTATCCCCACGAAAGGTCTCACCAACGCCGATGTCGCCGCCTTGCGCGAACGCACGCGTACCGTGATCGACGCGGCCCGCCGGGAACTTCAGCATGAACTCGCTGGAGAGTTCGGCGTAACGCACGACGCGTGACGGTCCAGGAACACTTTCAAGCGCCCCGCGACGAGGCAGAGCTCGAGGAGCGGCTCTCCCGCCCCTCGCCTGCCCTCATTGCTGCGCTCGCGCGCGCACCCGGCGATCTCATCGTCCTTGGCGCGGGCGGCAAGATGGGGCCAAGCCTCACTCGCATGGCAAAACGCGCCGACCCGTCCAGGCGAGTGGTCGCCGTATCGCGGTGGTCGGACCGGGGAATTGCCGAGAAGCTGCGCGCGGACGGAATCGAGATCGTTGAAGCCGACCTCCTCGACAGGGGCTCCCTCGCGGCGCTGCCGGATACGCCGAACGTGATATTCATGGCCGGCCAGAAATTCGGTACCGCGGCCAAACCTGCCATTACCTGGGCCATGAACGCCGCCGTTCCGGCGTTTGTGGGTGAGCGCTATGCCGGCTCCCGCATCGTTGTATTCAGTACGGGCAACGTCTATGCGCTTGTGCCATATGCGTCGGGCGGTTCGCGCGAAGACGACGCACCTGCCCCAGTCGGTGAGTACGCGTATTCCTGCCTCGCACGCGAACGGATCTTCGCCGCCGCGGCGCTGCGGCACGGTTCGCTCGTCTCGATTGTTCGCCTGAACTACGCTCATGATCTTCGCTACGGAGTCCTCACGGACATCGCCAGCAAGCTCACACGAGGGGAGGCGATTGACGTCCGCATGGGCTACGTAAACGTCATCTGGCAGGGCGATGCCAACGCGCTTGCACTCGCCTCTCTCGCGCATGCCTCGGCGCCGGAGCCGTTCGTGGTGAACGTGGCGGGTCGCACTACACTGCGTGTTGTGGACGTAGCGCATGCGCTCGCGACAAAACTCGGAGTCACCCCGGTGTTCACAGGAACGGAATCGCCTGATGCCCTGTTGAGCAATGCCGAGCGGAGCGAGGCGCTGCTTCACCACCGATTGGTGTCCGCGGATACCCTGCTACACTGGGTGGCCGAGTGGATCGCGAGCGGTGGGCGCGTGCTCGGCAAGCCAACGAGCTTCGAGCGACGTGACGGGCAATTCTAGCGTGGAGCGTGCAATCCGGTCGCGCCTCCGTGCCGGTCAGGTGATCCCGGCGCACCCACTCGCGCTCACCTCATCGCGGACCCTCGACGAACGGCACCAGCGGGCACTGACACGCTACTATCTGGACGCGGGGGCTGGTGGCCTTGCGGTAGGCGTTCACACAACACAATTCGCTATCCGGCACCCGAGTCATGGACTATATCGTCCCGTCCTCGAACTCGCCGCCGAGACCGTACGTGCGACAGCCGTTGATGGCGGACGGTCTTTTGTCCTGGTGGCAGGAGTAATTGGCGAAACCGCACAGGCAGTGGCCGAGGCGGAGCTTGCTGCGTCACTGGGCTACGACGTCGCATTGCTCGGCCTTGGCGCCCTCCGCCACGCGACGGAGGCGGCGCTGATCCAGCATTGCCGGGCGGTAAGCGAGGTGCTTCCGTTGTTCGGCTTCTACTTGCAACCTGCGGTTGGCGGACGCCCGTTGAGCTACTCGTTCTGGCGGGCATTTGCCGAGATCGAGCGTGCGTGGGCGATCAAGATCGCTCCGTTCAATCGGTACCAGACCATGGACGTGGTGCGTGCAGTGGCGGATGCGGGGCGAACCGACCTCGCCCTGTACACGGGAAATGACGATTGCATCGTTGCCGACCTGCTCACGCCGTTTCCCGTTCGAGCGAGCGAACCGCCGGCAGCGCGGCGCATCGTGGGTGGGCTGCTCGGGCAGTGGGCGGTGTGGACCCGAAACGCCGTGCAACTGCTCGACCGCGTCCACGCAGATGCCGCAGGCCCAGTGGATCGCGCGTGGCTTCGCGAGGGCATGGCGCTGACGGACGCGAACGGCGCAATCTTCGATGCTGCGAACGGATTTTCGGGCTGCATCGCCGGCATCCACGAGGTACTGCGACGTCAGGGCCTGATGCGCGGCATCTGGTGTCTGGATCCGACCGAGGGACTGTCCGCGGGCCAAGTCGCGGAGATTGACCGGATCGCGGAACACTACCCGGAGTTGAACGATGATGCGTTTGTCGCGCAGAACCTTGATCGCTGGCTGAGTTGAACGGCGGTAGTCCGACGGGCCCGCCTGGCGCTCACGGTTCCAGGAGCGAGGCGACCCATGTGTCCTTGGCCGGTCGCTCGAAACACGCGCGAAAGGTGCCGAGGTCCGTGAGGGTGGTATCGAAGACCACTGAGTCCTTCGTCAGCTCGCCCCGTTCGGCCAGAACGGACACCTCATCGCGCGTCGTGGACTGCACCACGGCGTGATTGTCGCGATAGAAGACCCGCCCCCCGCCGATCAGGCTCGCGCCGACCTGACTCTGCACGTTCTGTAGCACTCGGAAGAGCCCGTCTATTGAACATCCCGTTGCGCCTGCTGTACTCTGGTCCACGCCTACCACGAGGAACCGCCCGTCCCGCCATTCTCGAGATACGGTGAGCGGGGCGCCGTGGGCTTTCCAATCCGCCAGATGGGCATCTACGCCCTTGAGCAACGCGTCGGTCCCCTCGTCTGTAAGCGGACGATCGCTGCCGAACACCCACACGCGAGAGGAGTCTGGAAGGCTCTCGAAGGGAACGACTGGCATGATGGCGAACTTGGAATGGGAATCGCGAGCACATCCTCGCGCGCGTCGAGCTTCGGGTGCAAGATAGTCAAGCGCAGCTTCCTTCTTCCAGCCGATGGCATCCGATAACGAATCAGTCGCAGGTCCGCCGTCGGACGTTCGTTCATCTGCCGACGAACGCTACCGTCCGCTATTTGCGCTCTCGCCGCAGCCGGCGTGGGTGTTTGACGCGCAAACCCTGCGATTTCTCGAGGTAAACGACGCGGCCGTGCGCAACTACGGTTGGTCGCGCGATGAGTTCCTGAGCATGACCATCCGCGACATCCGACCGCCGAGTGAACAGGCTCGTCTGGTCGAAACACTAGCCGCAGTGCCGCAGGGCGAGATTCACGCGACCACCGCACTCCACCGAACCCGGTCGGGCGAGCTGCATCGGGTCGAAATCAATTCATTCCCGCTCGATCTGCACGGCCGTGCGGCGCGCATGGTGATCGTGAACGATGTCACCGAGCGGGACGAGGCGGCTGAAGCGCTCGTGAAGAGCGAGGAGAAGTACCGTTCGGTCATCGAGCAACTGCAGGACGTATTCTTCCGGACCGATGCGGACGGTCACTGGACGTTCCTCAATCACGCGTGGACGGCGCTCACCGCCAACACAGTCGAATCGAGCATCGGCACCTATTTCCTCAACTACGTGCATCCTTCTGACCGAAGGACACTGTTGGATGCATTTCGGCCGCTGACGGAACGAGCGATGGACAGCATGACGGTGGAAATCCGGTACTTTCGCCGCGGCGGCGGCTACCTCTGGATGGAGGCGCGGACCCACGCCGTGCTTGGCGATGATGGGCGCTTCATCGGTACGATGGGAACGCTGCGGGACGTCACCGAGCGACGGGCGGCGGATGAGGAGCGCCTCCGCCTGGCGACGAACATCCGCCAACTCATGGATGCGTCCGGCGAAGGCATTTACGGCCTCGACGCGCACGGTGCCATCACATTCGTCAACAGGAGAGGGTCCGAAATGTTGGGCTACTCCGCCGACGAGTTGATTGGACAGTCAATGCACGGGTTCACGCACCATTCGAAGCCGGACGGTACGCCGTACCCGCGCGAGGAGTGTCCGATTTGGGCTGCGACCTCCCGCGGGGTCGCATGCGAAGTGGATGACGAAGTCCTGTGGCGGAAGGATGGTTCGCCGCTACAGGTCGAGTACGCGGCATTTCCGGTGCGAGAACAAGGGCAACTGGCCGGCGCGGTGGTGAACTTTCGCGACATCACACTGCGCAAGCGCGCGGAGCTGGAGCTCATCGTGGCACGCGATGCCGCGGAGGCGGCAAGCCGAGCAAAGAGCGATTTCCTTGCACGGATGAGTCACGAACTGCGCACTCCGCTGAATTCCATCATCGGGTTCGCCAACGTGCTGCTGAAGAACAGGCAAGGCACGCTGAAACCGGACGAGCTGACCTACCTCTCGCGCATCGCCACCAATGGTAGCCACCTGCTCGGCTTGATCAACGACATTCTCGATCTCTCCAAGATCGAGGCGGGCCGCATGACGCTGGACGTTTCTCCGGTGTCCCTCGAGACGCTCGTGCGTGAGACCATTGACGAGCTGGAATCCCAGACGCGAGATCGTCCTGTCGTGCTGCGCGCAGAACTCCCTGCCCGGGTGCGCCAGATCCAGACGGATTGGGCGCGGATGAAACAGGTGATCATCAACCTTGTTGGCAACGCGCTCAAGTTCACGGAAAGCGGAGAAGTGGTCGTGACGGTCGAGGTGGATGCCGACGATTTTCCGCGACACCTCAAGGTACGGGATACGGGCATCGGCATTCCGAAGAATCGCCTGGACGCAATCTTCAACGTGTTCGAGCAGGCCGAGTCCATGACGGCCCGCCGGTTTGGCGGCACGGGGCTTGGGCTCGCGATCTCCCGCTCGTTGTGTGACCTGATGGGCCACCATCTCGACGTGAACAGTGTCGAAGGTGCGGGAACAACCATGGACATCCGTCTTGGCGACCCTGCGCGGGCGCCTCGCCGAAGCTCGCCGCGCAGCATGCCGGCCATTCCGGCCGATCCGGCGGGACGACCATCCCTGCACGACGCCGAGGGCAGTGTCCCGACCGTCCTTGTCGTGGACGACGATGCCGACGCACGCCACAGGCTCGGGGAACTCATCGAGGAGGCGGGATACCGCGTTGTGTACGCCGGGACCGGCATCGAAGCGCTCCGCATGTCGCGAGAACTGGCGCCGGCAATGGTCTTTCTGGATCTCATGCTACCCCGGATCAGCGGCTTCGACGTGCTGAGGATTCTTCAGGCGGACGAAGAACTCAAGCGCACGCCCGTCGTGATCGTCAGTGCGGTGGGATCCGAGTCGCGCACCGCACTCGGTGGTGCGACCGCGATTCTCGACAAGCCGGTTGAGCCGGAACAAATTCGCGATCTGCTTCGCATCTGGATTCCGTCAAACACGCGGTGAGTAGACCGGCAAGTGCACCGCGCATCGTTCGTCGCGCCCCATCAAGAACCAGGTTGCCACTCGGGGCGATCGCATTGGGGGCAGGTGTCTCCGCGGCCGCCCTCGCTGTTGCGATCCGGCACGTTCAACGATGGGATGACCGGTTGGAAACGTTGGTGGCCCCGCATCGCCCCGCATTGCACGGGATCGCGACGGTAATCACACAACCGGGTGAGTCGTACGTCCATCCGCTTGTGGCGGCCAGCGTTGCCGCCCTGATTCTCCGCGCCCGGGATGGCAGGCCGATGCGCATTTTCGTCCCACTCGTAGCCGCATCGCTGGGCGCCATTGCGTCCCACCACGCCGTGAAGATCGTCCACCGCCGCCCGCGTCCCGCGGTCGCGCTGCGCCGCCACAAGACAGAGGCGGCATTTCCCAGCGGCCATACGACCAACGCCACCGCAGTGCTTGCCACGAGCGGATACTTGCTCGTGCGCGAGAGGTTGGCGGGCGCTCCGGAAACCGCCGCGCTCGTGGCGGCGGTTGCCATGGCCACGGGACTGAGCCGGGTCGCACTCGGCTGGCACTGGGGGAGTGATGTCGCGGGTGGATGGCTTACCGGCATTGCCGTCGCCGCGCTCTCTGCCGAGTTGTACGAAGCGCTCTCGGCGTAGGTAACAGTGCTGTCATCTTTGCGGTCTCGTGCAGCCGTATGTACGGAGGGCCGATACTCACACGCATGCGATCGCGAGGCGTCCTCAGCCGCGCAGTCATCGCCGGATGAATGTCATCTCTCCTTTCTGTCTTGCCACCAACCGCCGCCGCACCCTTCCCGAAAGCTCGCCGACTGAGCGCCAGTCGGCCCGCTGTCGCGCGTGGTGCGCCAGCTGACGCAACGTTTGATCGCCTGTCGAGTCTCGCCATGCGTCTGCTGCGGGTTGCGCATGCGAAGGTTTCGCAGTTGGACGGCAACGATTGTCTCGTCGTCAATGATGCTCGCGGTTCGGCGCTGCGAGCCGACGCGCAGGGACTGGACACCACCGAATCGTATTGTCGGCGCGTGATCGAGACCGGCCTGCCGCTCTGCATGGACGATGTAGGCCGGACCTGCGCTTTCGGCACCTTCGGCGATGATGGCCAGTCCGGAGTGCTCTCGTATTGCGGCGTTCCACTCGTTTCGTCGACGGGCGCCATCCTCGGCACCTTCAGCGCTGGCGACACCAGTCGCCGCGCATGGACGGAGGAAGACCTCGACACGATGCGACACCTCGCCGCGGCGACGGTTGCGGAGATCGAGCTACGCACAGCAACCCGAGAACTCGCCGACCAGTCTGTTCGCCAGGCGGCCCTGCTCGCCAGGACAACCGACCTGATTTGCGCCGCAGATCTGGACGGACGTATCACGTATGTCAACGCCGCATGGGAGCGTGCCCTCGGCTACACGCTGGACGAAGCACGCGCGTTGAATCCCGTTGATCTCGTGGTGGCGGATTTTCGCGAATCCTATCATGCGTTCGTGCGAGACCTCCGTAGGGGTGAGGCGGCGGACTTCGAGGCCGTGCTGTTGTCCAAGAGCGGTCGACGCCTGGTCTGTTCCGGCCAAGGCTGGCCGCATCGCGAGGACGGTGAGGTCACGGGCATGTACTCCGTGTACCGGGACCTGACCGAGCACAGTCGCTCGGAGCACGCACGTGAGCGCCTGGTCAGTACGCTCGAGGCTTCGCCGGATTTTGTGACCATCGTGACCACGCAGGGCCGCCTGGTCTATCTCAACCGTGCGGCCCGGGAACTCGTTGGCCTGCACGACGATGTTGAGGCCTCGGGCGTGGAACTCGGCACGTTGCGGACCGGCGAAGAAGCCTGGCGGCTCGTGGAGGAGATCATTCCGCTTGCGGTTCGCAACGGAGTCTGCTTCCACGAATCGGTGCTCCTCGACGCGGGCGGCAATTCTGTTCCGGTCGCACAGACGGTGATCGCCCATCGATCCACGCACCCGGACAAACCGCCGTTTTTCATCTCGGTGGTCGCGCGCGACCTGCGCGAGCGCGTCTCCGCCGAGCACGACCGCCACCAGAGCGAGGAACGTTTCCGTGCGGCGATGGAAGCGAGCATGGATGGCTTCTTCGTCATGTCGTCCATGCGCGATGCGGCCGGCGGCATCGTGGACTTCCGCATCGAGGACGTGAACCAGCGCGCATGTGACATGCTGACACGGCCGCGGGAGGTTCTCGTGGGCCAGACGGCGAAGGATCTTTGGCCAAGCTCGCGCATCCTGTTCAGCGAACTGTGTGCAGTAGTCGAAACCGGTGAGGTCATCGAACATGAAATTGCCGTAACGGCACAGGGGATGGTGCCGAGTTGGGTGCAGGTACAAGTGGTGAAGGTCGGCGACGGCATTGGCGCCACGACGCGTGATATCTCCGCGAGAAAGAACGCGGAATCCGCGCTGGAACGGGAGCGCGCATTCTACGCGGCCATGCTCGAGCACTTGTCTGAAGGGATCGTTGCCTGCGACGCCCAGGGCCGGGTGACGCTGTTCAATCGGGCGACACGCGAGTTCAATGGGGCCATCGATTCTCTCGGAAAGGCGGACCCGTCATGGTCCGATAGCTCGCGTTTCGAGGCAGGCGGCGTGGTCCCGCTCCCTCCGCAGAACACGCCGCTCATGCGCGCCCTTCGTGGTGAGCTGGTCGTGAATCACGAGGTGGTCGTTGCCCGTCCCAACGAACCGGCGCGAACACTCCTCGCGAACGGCCGGCAGTTCTTCGACGCCGACGGGCGGCTGCTCGGTGCCGTCGTCGCGTCCCGCGACGTGACGACGCAGAAGGTCGTCGAAGGCGCACTCCGTGATTCGGAGGAGCGCTTTCGCTCGGTGGTGGAGTGCCTCGACGAAGGCCTGATCATCATCGACCTGAAGGGCGTGACGATATACGCGAATGATCGGATGCGCGACATCACCGGCTATGACCCGAGTGAGTTGATAGGCCGCCGTCCCAGCCAGGTGCTCCTCTCGCGGGAGGACGGCGTCGATGCGGACGATCATGGCGGCGACCGACGCCACAGCGTTGGCGGGCGGTACGAGGTGGAGCACATCCGGAAGGATGGCAGCAGTGTGTGGGTTGAGGTGTCCGGCGTACCGTATCGCGACGGGACCGGCACGATTGTCGGTACGGTCGGATCGGTCATCGACATCAGCGAACGCCGTCGGTGGGAGGCAGCCCTCCTCGAGGCCAAGGATGAAGCCGAACGGGCCAATCAGGCGAAGTCGGCGATCCTCTCGCGCGCGTCGCACGAGTTGCGGACGCCGCTCAACAGCGTGATCGGGTTCTCGGGAGTGCTGCTGAAGAATCGCAGTGGCTCCTTGACGGAGAATGATCTTTCGTACATCCAGCGCATTCGGTCCAACGGTGGGCACCTGCTTTCCCTGGTGAACGACATCCTCGACATCGCCAAAGTGGAAGCCGGGCACATGTCGGTAGACCTTTCCACCGTCAGCGTCTCGAGTCTCGTGCGTGATGTACTCGCAACACTAGAGGGCCGCGTGCTGGCGAAGCCGTCCGTCTCGCTGGAAGCGTCCATGCCCGACACGCTGCAGCCCATTATCACGGACGCGGCGAAGCTCCGGCAAGTTCTCACCAATCTGGTTGGCAACGCGATCAAGTTCACCCAAGCGGGGCGCGTCATTGTTACTGTCGTGAACGACGATACCGATCATCCACGGACGATCATCGTGGAAGACACCGGGTGTGGCATCGCGCCGGGAAGCCTCGAGAGCATCTTCGAGGCGTTTGAGCAATCGGAATCGGCCCAGGTCAGCGATGAGCCGGGGACGGGCCTTGGATTGTCCATCGCGCGGAGTTTCTGCGACTTGCTGGGGTATCGAATCTCCGTTGAAAGCGAGCTCGGACGCGGCTCGCGTTTCATCGTGCAGTTATAGCGATACGGACGTCCCGCTCGTGCGGAACGTCCGTGTCGGTATTGCCTGCCAGGGCTGAGCGAAAACTATGGCTTGGTAGTGGGAAGCTGGATAAGGGGTGTCGCGCCCCCGCTTACCTGCGGCAACTTGCCGTCCCACTTGTTCGCGAGCTGGTACTGCACCAACGTCGGCGTGATGCTGCGGGCGAGCAATTCGTTCGCCCGTGCCTGGGCCTCGGCTTCAGCTGTGATGGCCTTCGCGCGTCCCGCCGCCTTGATCGAGTCACCTTGCGCATTGAATGTGTTCTTCTGCAATTCGTTTTGTGCCGTGAGCGCCTGCTGCTGCATCACGTTTTTCTGGTTGATCGCCTCCATGACGGCTGGTGGGGCGCGTAGCTCGTTGATGGTGAACTGTTTCACGTCGAATCCAAGTGGCTGCAGTCGCTGCGCGATGAGCGTGCGTACCCGGTTCGTCGCCTCCGCCTTCTTGGGTCCGATGACGTCTGCGACTGGCTCCGTGCCCACTACTTCCTGCAACGCCTGACGAATGGTCTGTTTGACGAAGCCGTGCGTGATGGCGTTGATGTCCGTACGAAAGGTCGTATAGAGCTTCGGCGTCTGGCCCGGGTCCAGTTGGAACGACAGCGATACGTCGAGCGACAGCGGTTGTCCTTCCACGCTGTTCACGTTGATTTCGTCGTTCGTCGACGAGCCCTCGGTTGCACTCTTCGTGAGCACCAGCGTCTTGAGGAAGACAGGATATTCCTCGATGCCGGTGGCAAACGGAATGCGACCATGCACGCCAGGTCCAAGTGGAATGGGATCGACGCCACCGCCAGCCCGGTGAATCACGATGCCCACGAATCCGGGATTGACGTAGGTGAAGGTGGATGGCAACAGCACCAGCAGCGCGACGATGGCCATCGCGCCGATGGCCATGCGTTTGAGTCGCGTGCGCGTGTCTGTGCTCGCATCCATTTGCTGCGTGCCAGCGCGGTCGTAGATCGGGCTACCCATGGTACGTCTCCTTGTAGCAGTCAGGGCACATCCGCTCTCCGTTCGCGAGACGTACCAGTTTGCCTTCGTCGCGCGGACCATGAATAGGACACACCAGCTCGGCCGCGCGAGTGATTCGCTTGCGATTCTGCGTCTGACGGAGTCTGACGCCTGCCGGTGTGAACGTGATCAATAGCCAATAAAGAAGGGCGCCCCCCGTCGCGATCAACGCGACGAACAGCACCCCTTCGATGATGATGGCACCCATTGTTGGACTTGCTCCGGTGCGGCTCGGCGCACCCTCGTTATGTGCATCATGACGCTACGGCGTCCCGAAAGGTTTCACGGTCGCCTCCTCGGCGTCAGGGGGGGCCGTCCAGCGCGGCCCGTAGTGCGTGTTCCAGGGTAGCCGAATGGAAGGCGAAGCCGGCGTCCAGCAGGGCCGTGGGTGCCAGCCGCTGCCCTGCCAGTAGCGTGGCACGCGCCATCTCCCCGAACGCAAGCTCCAGGACAAAAGCGGGGATGGGCATGACGGCCGGCCGTGAAAGCACCCTCCCCAGGGTGTGAGCAAAATCGGCGCTCGTGACCGGCTCTGGCGCAACGAGATTCACCGGCCCGGCAAGAGATGGTGTATCGAGTGCAAACTCCGTGGCGCGGACGTGATCGCGGAGGGATATCCAACTCATCCACTGGCGCCCGCTGCCAATCGGCCCACCAAGACCCAGGCGAAAGGGCGGCAGCAGTTTCGCGAGTGCACCACCGGCTGCGCTGAGTACGATGCCCGTGCGCAACAGCACCACGCGCACCCCTTCTACTGCCATGGGCCGCGCGGCCTCCTCCCAATCACGGACGACTGCGGCGAGAAAGTCGTTGCCGGATCCACTGCGTTCGTCGAGCAGTTCATCGCCTCGATCTCCGTAGTAGCCAACCGCGGAGCCGCTCAGAACCACTGCGGGCTTTGCGTCGAGTACGGCAACCGCGCTCGCAATCAGGTCGGTGGCCCGCACTCGACTTTCGCGGATCTCACGCTTGCGCCGAGCACTCCACCGCACGGCAATGGGTGCACCGGCAAGGTTGACGAGCGCGTCGACTCCGTCCAACGTGCGAGGATCGAGCGTGCCACGCGCCGGATCCCAGACGATGTCGCCCGGTTGGGGGTCGCGCGTTGAGCGGACGAATCGTCGGACGCTGTCACCGCGAGCGCGCAGGCGTTGGACAAGCGCCGTGCCGATCAGCCCGGTGGCACCCGTGATTGCGACCGTGCGAGGTAGCGCGCGGAAAGCCGGGTCGTTGCGCATCTGTGGAACCTAACGCAACTGCTCTCTCGCCGGCTGACGGCCGTCCCCGCAAATACACATTCCGGGGCATTGAAGAGGTCGTCCGTCGCGCGCGCGGTGGCGAAGCCGCGGCCGTGGAGGCCCTTGTCGAGACGGGTGGTCACATCGGACGCGGGCTCGCGCTCGTCGTCAGCGCCTTCCGTCGTTCCCGACAGCAGCCTTGCAGAGTATCGCCGCTTGGCACCCATCGGGTAGCTCGGCGTCGGGCATCTGCTGGATTCTCTTTCTAGAAGAAGCCGGATGGGAACGGAAATAGCCGGATACTGCATCACGCGGTATCCGGCTGTTTCGGTTTCAATCCGGCTGTTTTTCAGACGATGAACCCTTCGCCTCGCCCGAAGGCGCAGTGCCGCCCGGCGGTTTATGGGTTGCGCGACGATGAAAGGGTTTGGCCAGCGGCACCGTTGGGATTGCGACGTGAGGTACGGGAGTCGCGCGTCGGACTTGAGGAGTGGCGCGCCGAGGTGGCGGCGTGGTCAGTGCAGATGAATCCGGTGCGACATCGAACGTTGGTGTCGCCAGCCGACCTGCGCGCGTTGCGCGACGCGATCACGGTTGCGCGCATCGAGATGCCTGCGTGGCGCGATGCCCTGCGACACGTGCGCGCCGAGATGGCGGCCTGGCGCGATGAACGGGACCTCGTGCCTGATGACGTGAGACAGATGCGAGATGAGTTGGAGGACGGGCGAGATGCGTTGGAGGACGTGCGAGATGAGTTGGAGAACGTGCGAGCTGAGTTGGAGGACGTGTCAGCAGCCATGAGTACGATGCGAGACGACCTTCCGGAACTGTCGGGCACCATGAGTACGATGCGAGACGATCTCATGGAACTGTCAGGCACCATGGGTACGATGCGAGACGACCGTCCGGAACTTTCAGGTGACGTGAGTACGATGCGAGCACACCGTCCGGACCTTTCAGCTGCCATGAGTACGATGCGAGGCGACCGTCCGGAACTGTCAGCTGCCGTGAGTACGATGCGAGCACGCCGTCCTGAACTTTCAGGTGACGTGAGTACGATGCGAGCACCCCGTCCTGAACTTTCAGATGACGTGAGTACGATGCGAGCACACCTTCCGGAAAATCTTGCCGGGTTGGCACGCGAACAGCGCGCTTGCCGAGGGCGCGTATCCAATTGGCCTGCCGACCGGGCGCCAGGGACGCTCACGTGGGCGAGACGGCGCGTGGTGGCGTAGCCGCTGTCGAGTGCGGCTACGTTTTACGAGTTGTCCAAAACCTGCTAGACGGTAGCGAGTGTTCGACGACGCGAACACGCGTCCAGCAGCGCGCCCGCGATTGCGTCCAGACTGAGCACCTCGGTGGCACCGCCCAGCTTGATCGCCTCGTTTGGCATGCCGAACACCACGCAACTCGCCTCATCCTGGGCAATCGTGTGGGCACCCGCTTCCTTCATCGCCAGCATACCCTTGGCGCCATCGGCGCCCATGCCGGTGAGTAGCGCACCGACGGCATTCTTTCCCGCACACCGCGCCACGGAATGAAAGAGCACGTCCACTGCGGGACGCTGATGGTGCACACGCGGGCCATCCTTCACATTGACCACGTACCGCGCTCCGTCGCGACTCAGCAGCATGTGTTTGTCGCCTGGCGCAATGAGCGCGAGACCCGGCAGGACCGGATCGCCGTCTTTCGCCTCACGGACCTCCATGGGACAGATGCCATTGAGTCGATCTGCAAACGCCTTGGTGAAGTGCTGCGGCATGTGCTGCACGATCACCATGCCCGGCGACTGCGCATGCATGCCATTGAGCAGGCGTTCGATTGCGATCGTGCCTCCCGTGGACGCACCGATTGCCACGATCCGATTGGTGCTTTCGAACATCGGAGCTCGCGTCGCACGCTCTGGAGCCGGCGCCGGAACGCGCACCTTGGCACCAGCGGCGGCGCGAATGGCGCGCACGAGCGTGGTCGCCACTTCGGGCACCGAGTAGGCAGACCCTGGCTTGGGCACAACCTCTACCGCACCCAGCGCCAGCGCCCGCATGGCCGTTTCGCTGTGCTCTTGCGCAACCGAGCTCACGATGACGACCGGCGTTGGCCGATGCGCCATCAACTTTGCCAGGAACGAGAGCCCGTCCATGCGGGGCATCTCGATATCCAGCGTGATCACATCAGGATTCAATGTCAGCAGCTTTTCGCGCGCGACGTACGGGTCCGGCGCGGTGCCGACGACTTCAATATCATCGAAGCGCGATAGTTCTTCGCTCAGGACCTTGCGAACGAGAGCGGAATCATCCACGACGAGCACTCGAATCATGTCACGATCCTCACGCCGCGTCCAGATAAAGCATGACGTCCACACGACCGGCCTGGTCGAGACCCAGGTGCACACTGGCAACCGGATCGGGCTTCACGTGATCCAGCACGACAATCTGTTGTGGGGCGGCGAGCACGAACTCGGCGTTGCTGCCGCCGATCAGCGGTACGACGTTGCCGCACATGACGTTCGTTACCTCGGCCAGCGCGTCGCGCTGCATGCTGGCGTCGCCATCGGCGTCCCCCAACATGTTGGACGCGAGTTCGCGGAGCATGCCGCCGCACAGGCGGACCACGAGCCTGCCGCGAAGCGGCCCGACGAACGCTACGCTCATCGTCGCGTCGACAGCGGCATCACGCTGTTCATCTGACACCTGCGGATCCGCGAAGAAGAAGCAGAGTTCCTCCAGCGTTCGCGTCGCGACGTCCGTCAACGTCTGTTCATATGTGCTCATGCGGCCACTCCAGTGACGCGGACTACTACGTCGCGCAGTTCTTCCGGCGAAAAGGGCTTTCGCACGAACTCGGCGCCGTAGGCGCGCACCGCGGCAATGCGCGGGTCGCTGCCTTCAGTGGACACGACGATCGTGCGAAGGCCGCCTGCATACGGGCGTCCCGATATCTCTTTCAGCAACTGGAGCCCGTCCATGACCGGCATGTTGATATCCACCAGTGCAAGGTCGATCCATTGCGCATCAAGCACAGCCAGTGCCTCGACTCCATTGGATGCGTGCGCGATGTCGCCGAGGTCGACGCCGCTCATGCGCAGCGTCTTGACGATCATCGCGCGCATCACGGCGCTGTCATCGGTTACTAGGACATTGAGTGGCATCGCTATCTCACGGTGATGTCAAAGGGAGGTATCGGCGCCATCGATGCGAAGCTTCACTTCGCCCGTTCCGACAGCGAGTGTGACGGTGCGCGACACACTGCCACCAACGTCGTGCGACCTGATCATCACGTTGTTCTTCCAGAGGATCTTCTTGAGGGCGATCATGTTCCGCTTCCCGATCTCGAACACATCGCTTCCTCCCTGCACGGCGGCGCCACCGGCGACCTTCACAACCATCCGTTCCTTCACGGCGCCAAGCTTGTAGGCCTCGCGAAACAGGCGGGGTACGCCGGTATCGACGAACATCGCCGGGTTCGCCTCGGCCTTGGCGGCGTCGATGGACGAATCCGGCAGCATCACGTGCAGCATGGCGCCAACTCGCGCGACAGGATCGTGTACCATCAGCCCGAGGCAACTGCCCAGGGCGTACGTCACGATGGATGCCGATTCATCGCCGCTGACGGCAAAGTCCGCGACGCCAACGACGAGCCGCTCGCCGGCTGCCCGGCGATCACTTGACGTAAGTGGCAGGCTGGACATAAGAGAAATTGTGCGACAATGCCGTGAGGCTCTCGGAATGTCCGACCAGCAGGGAACCACCTGGAGCGAGCAACTCATGGAAGCGATTGATCAACCGCTCCTGCGTGGGCGCATCGAAGTAGATCATCACATTGCGACACATGATCACGTCAAACGGCCCCTTCATGGGCCAGGGACCCATGAGATTCAATCGCGCTACCTTGACCATGCGGCGCACTGTCTCGCGCACCCGATAGCGTCGCCCGGCCGCGCCGCCGACCTGCTCGAAATGGCGCGCGAGTCGTGGGCGCCCAATCTCATCCACGGTCGCCTGGTCGTACTCCGCGGCTTCGGCTTTGGCCAGGATACGCGTGGAGAGGTCCGTCGCCAGGATGCGAGTTGCCGCGAGCGTGGGGGCGTTCAGGTCTTCCGTCAGCAGCATGGCGAGCGAATAGGGTTCCTCGCCGGATGAGCAGCCGGCGCACCAGAACCGTGCGGCGCCGCCGCGCGCATTCAGGCGTGGCAGCACTTCCCGTTTCAGGTACTCGAAGTGCTCCGCCTCGCGGAAGAACGACGTCTTGTTCGTCGTGAGCAGATCCACAAGCATCGTCAACTCGGCCCGCGTGCGATCCTGCTCCACATGCGCGAGATAGTCGCTATAGCTGTCGAGCTGCAACGCGCGCAATCGGCTTGCCAGCCGCGATTCGACGAGCCCTTCCTTTCCCGCGGTGAGGTTGACGCCCGACACGCGGTACATCAACTCACTGACCGCCTGGAACTCCCTGGCGCTCAGCGCCGTACCCGTCGCCAGTGCCATGAGAGTCGCAGCTACGCCGCAACCTCGGTGGCCGTCTGCAATTCAGTCATGGTGAGAATGCGGTCGATGTCGAGCAACAACTTCACGCGGCCGCCCTGCTTCGCCAATCCCAGGAGGAATTCCGTGTGCACGTCGGCGCCGAAGCTCGGCGTGTCTTCCACCTCGTCGGCGGAGATGTTGCACACTTCCGATACCTGGTCCACGACGATGCCGATCTGCACGCGCTGGATCTGCGTGACGATGATGCAGGCTTCATGGGTCTCGGCCGGCGCCATGAGGAAGCGCGTGCGGAGGTCCATGATCGGAATCACTTTTCCACGCAGGTTGATCACGCCACGCATGAAGTCCGGCGCGCGGGGAATGCGCGTGATGGGCAGCATGCCGAGGATCTCGTGCACTTTCAGGATCTCCAGGCCATACTCTTCGCCGGCAAGGAAGAACGTCAGAAACTTGCCGCTACGGCGGGCAAGGTTCGAGTCAGTACGGACCGGAGCGGACGGGGTGCTCATTGTTGTGGTGGTTGGACGGTTGGATTGCTGCGGTCCAAAGCGTCGTACAGTTGCTCTCGTGACGAGGCGCACGACGGCCATACCCTGCACTTCTGTATATCGGCATTCCTCGGCGCGAGTTGAGCGCCGCGGCGTTTATGCGTCCTTTGTGTCATGCGACTGAACGCAGCGGCTCAGGCGTGTCGGCACGGCGCAGGATCACGAGCAGTTCTGCCACATCGAGAATGAGGCCCACGCGTCCGTCGCCGAGAATTGCTCCTCCGGATACGCCCTGGATCTTCCCGATGCCTTCGCCCAGTGATTTCGCAACGACCTGTTGTTGACCCAGCAACGCGTCAACGAGCAACGCAACCCGTTGCGAGCCTACCGCCACCACCACGCAGAGTGCCTCGCATGGATCTTCGTGCGCGCCCTCTATGCCGAAGAGCCGGTGCAAGCGGAACATCGGCATCACCTCTTCGCGCAACCGCACCATCTCGCCGCGGCCGGCAACCGTCGTGAGCGCACCGCGCTCAGGCCGGAAACTCATGTGGATGCTCGTGGTCGGAATCACGTATCGTTCCGGACCCACCTGGACCAGCATGCCGTCCGTGACGGCCAGCGTGAGCGGCAGGCGCACGGTGAAGATCGTGCCTTCGCCCGGCGCCGAGCTGATCTCGATGATACCACGCAGCGCTTCGATATTGCGTCGGACGACGTCCATGCCCACGCCTCGCCCGGACAGCCCCGTCACCTGCGCAGCGGTCGAGAAGCCGGGGGCGAAGATCAGGTTGAAGATCTCGGACTCGGTCATCTTTGCCGCGGATTCGATGAGGCCCTTCTCGATCGCCTTAGCGACGATGCGTTCCTTGTCCAGGCCACGTCCGTCATCGCGCAACTCCACGAGGACATTTCCTCCCGAGTGCTTCGCACTCAGGCGTACAGTGCCGTGCCTGGGCTTGCCCGCCAGGATACGCGCATCCGGCATCTCGATCCCATGGTCCACGGCGTTGCGCACCATATGCACGAGCGGATCACTCAGCGCGTCCACCATGTTGCGGTCGATTTCCGTCTCTTCTCCATCGGTCACAAATTCCACGTCCTTGCCGACGTTCTGCGCGACGTCACGCACCAAGCGCGTCATCTTCTGGAACGTGGGCTTGAGCGGAACCATTCGCATCGAAAGACTGAGATCATGCAGCTCGCGGACGATCTTCCCGGCGTGGCTGACTTTGCGCGCAAGGCCATGATGGCCCACTTGCGGTACACTGTCGTCCTGCGCGATCATCGTCTGCGCGATCACCAGCTCTGCCACCATGTCGATGAGGCGGTCCAACCGGTCGGTGCGCACGCGAATCGATGAATCGCTGCTCTGGTCACGCCGCTCTTCTCCGCGCCATTCCTGGGTGCCGACCAACTTCGGCTGCCCGCGACGGTCCGTGGATACCTCGCCCTTCTCCTCGCTCGGCGCGGTGCCGAAGGTGATGTTGGACGCGGACAACGATGCGGCATCGCCAGCAGCAATGCGTGCAAGCTCTGTCAATACGACAGCGTATTCCTTGGGGCGCGTCATCGGTGCGCCGTGCAACGCCTTGTCAACGGAGTCCACCAGCGCCTTCACCACGTCTGCCGCGCGCAACGCCACGTCGGGGATGCTTCCCGCGAAGGGAAGTTCCTTGTCGCGCACGCGGCTGAAAAGCGATTCGGCTTCGTGCGCGAACGCGGTGATGGCGTCCAGCCCGAGGAAACCCGACGTCCCCTTGACCGTGTGAAACGCGCGAAACACGGTGTTGATCGCTTCGATGTCAGTCGGATTGGCCTCGAGCTCGAGGAGCGCCGCTTCGGCGCTCTCCAGGTAGTCGCGACACTCCACGACAAAGTCGGCAATGAGCTCGTGGTCCCCTTCCGGAAGGGCGTCGGCCACCTCCGCGTGCACCTCAGCGGCGACGGGCACGGACAACTCAACGGGGGCGCGGTTCGGTAGCGCGCCAAGCGGTATGGCAAGCTGCGGTGCCGCGGAGACCGATGGCGACGCGGGCGGAGCAGTGACTACGGCAGCGTCGTCCATCGATGACGGCTCTGCCGCGATACGTGGCGACGCGGTAGGAGCGGCCACGGACGCGTTCTCGGCATCGTCGCGCGCGCGGACAGCCTGGCTGACGAAATCGGATACCTCCGCGAGGCCGGCAACCAGATCCTGCGCCACGGATACGTCGTTGAGTACGCGGGCGATGGACGCGGACGCTTCGCCGGCGAGCGTCCTGACCAGCGGAACCTCATGTGAGTTTTCGGCGAGTGTCTCGAGCGCACGGTGAATACGCTCCATCTCCTCGCGCTCGCTCGGCTCGATCATGAGCAGCAGCGCGGCCGCATCGTCGAGAGTGAGCGTGCTGTCCTGCGCCACCGCCGCTTCCTCGATGGCAGGCGCATCGCCGGCGCTATCGGCGGACACTGCACCGCGGAGCCAATCACCCGAATCGCGCCCGAGGGTGCGCAACAGCTGCTGGCCGGCTTGAATCAACAGGAGTTCGCGACCGAAGTCTTCTGGTTCCGTCAGATGCTCGATGGCAGCACAGACGGCGGCCCGTACCGCGGCCAGGCGGCGCTGGTCCTCGTCTTCGGATTCCAGCGTGATGCCGATGGCGCTGGCGGCCTCCGCGGCGAGATCGAGCAGCCGCCTTGCCTCCGCGCGTTGTTGCGGCAGAGTGGACGCAATCCATGCGAGCTTCGCGCGTGGACGCGCGAGCGTAACCGTATCGCGTGTCGAGGCGGCATCGAGTTCCGCGCGGACGCCGCGCAGGAGTTCGGGAAGAGATTGATCGGCGCTTGTCATTCCGGAATCAACTGAGTGAGGGAGTTCATCCCTCAGTGTCGGTCGTGTCCGTACAGGAGTTGAGCTGTACGACACACATTTCCGCGTGTGATCCGGTGACTTTTTCGTTATCAGTGCGGCCGCGGAGTTGGCAGCGAATGGAGGCGCCCGAAGTCGGACGATTCACTCGCAACGGGCGACTGGCGCCGGGCGCGAGTGCTCGCGAGCGACGTTGGCGACTGACACCTGCGTTCTGTCAGTCGCGGCGCGACCATCGGCCGCGCGGAAGGAACGCTCGCCAAAATGGCGATGTGGAAATGGTTCGGTGCGCGATGCTGAAGACGAGCCTCAGTCTCCGGCATCACGCGGCGAACTTATCAGCGCTTTACGGTGAACAGCGAGTCAGCCAGCGCCTGACGGTCGGATGCATCGGAGTTCGAGGCTTCCGGATCGAAGGCCACTGTGGTTGGGGCCTGCGTATACGCTTCGTCCACCTTCATCGTGCTCGGATCGAAGATGCTGGCAAGCTGCGCAAGTCGCTGTTCCATGTCCATGATGACACTCGACGCGTATGCCAACTGCTGCGTCGTGATGTCCTGAAACTGGAGGTGCACCATGAGGCCAAACAACTCCTCACGCATGCGGCCTCGAATTTCGGTGCCTCGGGCGGCGTCGTCCGGCGTTTCCGCGATGGTGTCGAGTTCATCGACCATCGCGACAGACCGGTCCAGGCCGTCGAGAATATCCGTGGCCGCCAATTCGGTGGCGGAGGAGACTTCCTTCAGCTTGTCGTGCATGTGCGCGAGCTTGTCCATTGCGGACTGCTCAAGGATGCTCCGGCTTACTCGCAACCGTTCGAGGATCGATCGGATTTCGTTGTACGCGCGGAACAGCGTCTGGGGAAGCTTCGTCAGGCTTTCGAGGTCGCCGAACTTCACCTGCTCTGCTTCGTCGCCATCTACTGGGTCGGGTTTGAACTCGCCAATCGCGTTGTCGACGAGGCGCAGTGACGCCTCGGAGTCGAATAGGAGTTCGCTTGCTGATCTCGCGGTCATGTTACGCCGCCGCCCCTGCCGCAACCGTCATCACCTGGTCGATCTTTTCCTTCAAGGTGGGCGGCGTGAACGGCTTCAGGATGTAGTTGTTGACACCCGCCTCTACTGCGGCGAGGATGTCTTCACGCATGCTGCGCGTGGTGACCATGAGAATCGGGACCTGCTTGCCATCGGGCCGCGCGCGCAAGGCACGAGCAAAGTCGATTCCGCTCATGTTCGGCATGTTCCAATCCGTGATGACGAACTGGATCGAGCTGTCGAACTGATTGAGGGCTTCCTCTCCATCGCCAGCTTCCACGGTCTGGCTATAGCCAATCCGCTGAAGGGAGTTCACGATGATGCGGCGCATGGTGACAGAATCGTCGACTACGAGGAATTTCATGACGGAATCTCCTGGGGCGCGCCGGCCGGGCAGTCAGCCCGGCCGAGCGATGACGAGTCGCTGCTAGAGGTCGCCGCTGCCGAGGACCCGGCGCGCGACTTCATCAACGACTGCGAGTGAGTTATAGGCACCGTCGAGCACGCGCTGACGAATCTGCGCTGTGCGCTCCGGGGTGAGTCCGACATCTGAATGTCCTCGCGCGGCCAGTGCACGACCGGCATCCGAGATCTGGACGGCATCGCCAGCCTTGGGTGCGACGGCAGCAACCGGCGCGGTGGCCGAGACGGGCTTGTCCGTCTTGCTGACTGACGATACTCCAGCGGCCTCGGGCCGAATGAGATTGCCCGCGTTTGGCTTGATTTGCATTGTAACCTCCTGATTCCGTGTATCGGCATGGTCGCGCCCCGACTTGAGCGGAGACATGCCCTCCCTGTAAGGGAAGATCGGCGCTTCAGCGCCTGTCACACCGACGTGAGACAATCCGTGTTGAATCGACCAGTTTTACGACACCTCGACGCCTGCTCGTGAATCGTGCTGAGCCATTGACGATCGAAGACACAAAGAGTTCCTAGCACCGCATCTTGACGCCACCATCATGCCACGTGCCGGTGAGAACGCCGATCATATCCAGTAATCCCCTGATCTGCTGACGGTCCTCACTTCGACTCACGTACAGAATCTCGGACGCAAAGTAGCTGTACAGTGCGGCGAGCCTGGGCGCGAGCTCTCCGCCGCCCTCGAAATCCAGAGCGGCAAACAGATCGAATACAACAGCCGTGGCGACGTCCAGTCCGCTTAGCTTGCCGGCCGTGTCACGTCCCACAATCGCGGCGTCTGCCGCCTGAAGTGCTTCTGCAAGCCGGCCGTACAGTTCCGGCACAGGCAGATTTGTGGAGGACATCATCGCCGTAGGGCTGGGCGGTGCGGATTCTTCGGTGGACAGCGGGAAGTGGCTCATCTGCCGTGTGGAG
>JBDUCM010000163.1:0-11141 GCA_040003455.1 bacterium | reverse complement strand
TGACCGTCGTTCGTTCTTGCATCCCTACATCGCGATCAATTCGCGGCGCATTGGCGTTCCTCGCAGGCATCGCTGGACTGTCGTCGAATCCAGTGCGGGCGCAAGGATGGTCGCCTGATGCAGGAGGCGGGAACTACAAGAACCCGATCATCTACGCCGACTATTCGGACCCCGATGCCATTCGCGTCGGCGACGATTTTTACATGACCTCATCGAGCTTCGCATCTGTGCCCGGCTTGCCAATCCTGCATTCGCGGGACCTGGTGCACTGGACCCTTGTGAACCACGCGATTCGGCGGCTTCCGCAGGCGTTCGACGTGCCGCAGCACGGCAATGGCATATGGGCACCTTCCATTCGGTTCCACGACGGCGCGTACTACATCTACTACGGCGATCCCGACCGAGGGATCTACATGGTGAAGACGCGAGACGTTCTCGGCACGTGGGATGGGCCGGTTTTGGTTCGTGAGGCGAAGGGTTGGATCGACCCCTGTCCACTTTGGGACGACGACGGGAATGCCTACCTCGTGCATGCGTTTGCGAACAGCCGAGCGGGCGTGAAGAGCATCCTTCATGTGAACAGGATGAGCGCGGATGGGACTCGCTTGCTCGATGACGGAACGCTCGTCTTCGACGGGCATGCGAATCATCCCACCATTGAGGGGCCGAAGTTCTACAAGCGCAACGGCTGGTACTACATTTTTGCACCGGCGGGCGGCGTACCCACAGGATGGCAGACGGTGCTGCGTTCGAAGCATGCGCTCGGTCCATACGAGGACCGCATCGTCCTCGCGCAGGGTACCTCGCCAACGAACGGGCCGCATCAGGGCGCGTGGGTCGAACTGAAGAATGGCGAACACTGGTTCCTGCATTTCCAGGATCGTGGTGCGTTCGGGCGCATTGTGCACCTTCAACCGATGATATGGCGCCCGGACGGCTGGCCGGTGATCGGCCGCGACAGCGCGTCCACCGGTACGGGCGAACCGGTGCTCGCGCATCGCTTGCCGACGGTCGTCGGCGCCAGGAATTCCAACGTGCCGCAGACATCAGACGAGTTCGACGCGCGAGTTCTTGGACAGCAATGGCAGTGGGAAGCGAACGATCAGCCCGGTTGGTATTCGCTGACGGCCGCGCCTGGCTCTCTTCGATTGTTCGCCCAACCTCGTCGCGCGGATTCGTCGAGTCTGTGGTTTGCCCCGAACGTGCTCATGCAGAAGATCCCCGCGCCGGTTTTTACCCTGACCACGCGCGTGTCACTCGGCAAGACTGGCGATGAAACTGCCGGACTTGTGGTGCTGGGGATGGATTATGCTGCGCTCTCGCTGCGGCGCACGGGATCAATCGTTGAGCTCGTGCTGGCTCGGGTTGTCGATGCACCGAGCGGCGCGGCGGAGTCGTTAGTGGTCCCTGCGACGTTGTCCACGGAGTCGGCCTACCTTCGTGCGAGTTGCGATGGTCTCATGATTCGCTTCTCGTACAGTGTGGATGGAGCGGCATGGATCGCCGTTGGAGATCCGTTCACGCCGAAAGCCGCCCGTTGGGTAGGGGCAAAGCTTGGGCTGTTCGCCACGCGTCCTTCATCCTCACCGGGTTCCTATGCCGACTTCGACTTCTTCCGCATCCAGTAGGCACTCATGAAGCGTTTCCTTGTGCTTTTGCTGGCCGCAACGCTTTCCGTCGGCCCGGAGCAAAAGCCGATCATCTACATGATCGGCGACTCCACAATGGCCGACCGCCCTACCCCCGAAAGAAATCCTTACCGCGGCTGGGGCCAGCTATTGTCCACGTTCATGGACGATAGCGTCATGGTGCGGAACTTCGCAGTGAACGGCCGCAGCACGAAGAGTTTCATCGACGAGGGAAAGTGGGCCGCGGTGGTCGCGCGGATACGAGCGGGCGATTTTGTCCTGATTCAATTCGGCCACAACGACGAAAAGAAGGAAGACTCCACGCGCTACACGGATCCGAACGGCACCTTCAAGGTCAACCTCGCGCGTTTCGTGAGGGAGTCGCGCGCGCGAGGCGCTACACCGATCCTCTTCACGTCAATCGAACGACGCAGCTTCGATTCGAACGGCAAGCTCAAGGACACGCACGGTGCATACCCGCAGGCCACGCGTGACGTGGCCCGAGAACTCGGCGTGCCGATGGTTGATCTTCAGAAGAGCACCGGGGCGATGATTGTCGCTGCCGGACTGGAAGGGTCAAAGACCCTGTTCGGTTACGTATTGCCAAAGACGAACGAGATGTATCCCGACGGTCTCACCGACGACACGCATCTTTCACTCAAGGGCGCCACCGAAGTGGCCCGGCTCGCCGCACTCGGAATCTCGACCACCGTGCCCACACTTGGCCGGCACGTCACCGGAGTGACGCGATAGTCACGACCCGTTACGGCACCATGCCCTTGGTCCAGATCACGATCGCGCCGCAGGAGCCATGCTGGAACTGGATGGGCGCGGTTACGGGATCGACGTACACTTCAACACCGCCCACTTCCGCGGGCCGGATCAGGTTGTCGAGCGACGACGCGCCGTCCATGATGATCATCCCGTCCAGATAGACCGCGGGCAGGCACGGGTCGTCAAAGTTCTGGAGCCCTCGTGTGAGCACCGTGGACAGGAGGCTGCCCGCCGCCTGTTCCACGCGGATGCCCGGCACCATGCGCAGGAGATCCGGCAGCGAGAGCATACCGCTCTCCTTGATCTTCTGCGCGTTGAAGAACCGACCGTACATGCCCTTGGCCCTCACGTTGAACAGCGCCGCGTCGCCGCGCGCGGGCGCCTTGCCGAATACGGTGATGGCTTCGAGGACATCGACCCGCGCGCCTACGGTGAGGTCGGCCGTCGTTGTCGAGCCCGACTTGAGGTCAACGGCCGATTGCAGTGGCACGTACCCGAGTGCGCGCGCCTCAACGGCGCGCGTGCCCGCGGGCAGCGAGTCGAGTTCGAAGTACCCATCGGTATTGGTTACCGCCGACATTCCGGTGCCGAGCACAATGACCTGCGCACGGACGAGGGCAAGGCCATTGGGGCGGCGAACATGCCCGCTCAGTTTCGAGCTACCCGCCTGCCGGATCTCGCTCGCCTTTCGCGGTTGAAGATGCGTGACGTGCAGGTCGCGATGCAGCAATGAGCCAGCCAGCGGCTGGAGTTCGATCTCACCGCTGCTCTCGCCGCTCGCCGTTGCCTGCACGCGCACGGGGATGTCGGTCGGTATGCCGCACATGGCATACCGACCGGACTCGTCGGAGGTGGCGCGGATAACGCGCGGTGTGCGGAGGACCTTGGTCTCCACTAGCCGAAGCTCGACCCAGCTAGCCGTCACGTTGCCCTGACCAAGAGGACGATCGCCATCGGCATCGATGATCCGCCCGGCGAGTACACCGGACGAGTCGTAGTGCGCCCCGCACAGCGCCTTGGCCAGCGTTCTTGCGCTTGGTACGCCGAAATCAATGCGCAGCGATGGCGTGCCCGCCTGGACTTCGATCTGCCGCGCGGGCGCTTCGATGCCCAGGTCGTCCAGGCGAGGATGCGTGAAGGCCATGAGGTAACGGCCCGGCGCGACATTGTCCACGTGAAAGGTGCCGGACGAATCCGTGTCCACGGTCTTTGCGGAGCCTGCGGGGTCCTTGCTCGATACGAGTTGCACACTCGCCTTGGCGAGCGGCTTGTTGGTGACGCTGTCAATCACCACGCCGACGATCCGCGTCTGCGCGTGAAGCGACGTGGATGCAAGTGCCACGAACGCGAGCGCGAGCGTCGTGTGTCTGATGTGGTCGGTCATGTGAAGGTGCCAGCGTCAGTGAATCGGAACCCAGCCTCCAAGCACGCTTTCGGGCGTGTACGCCTTTGCCTGGTCCGGCGTCAGCACCTTCCGCGAGGCGCTCGCCACGGCGCCGGGCCCCATGGTTCCGAACTCATAGAAGCGGGCATCCGCCGGTTCGTTCCAGGTCCGATTTCCCGTTGAGTCCACCGACGACATGCGGTCCCACCCCTTGGCGCCGATGTGATCGTCCATCCAATTGTCGACGAACACCGCACTCGAGTTGACGGCGGGGTTGGCGAAAGGATGCCAGGGACGGCCGAGCGTTACAGAGTTGGCCGCCATGGTAGCGACCTCCTTCTTGAATCGCGAATGGATGAACAGGAACCCGAACGCCTGAGCGGCGGGAGTGCTCGGCGCCGAGATATAGCCGTTGTTGGTCTTGCTTTCGCGGTCGCGCGAGATGATGTCACAGTCGTCGAACACCACGCGTCCGGCGCCGAAGATGAAATCCACGTTGCCTTGGACTTCGCTCTTGTAGAAGTACGAGCGGCCGGCGTTGGGAAAGAGTGTGTCCTGATAGCCGGTCATCCTCACGTTCACGAACACCGAGCGATCCGCGTCCATATCCGTCATGAGCGCGACTCCCTGCGAGCCCTTGAGTTTGGTCGCGTCGGAGTCCGACTTCGCTGCGTTCGTGGGGTAGTCGAAGGCGTTCTCGATGGTGATGTTCTCGGCGCGAAAATCCGGCGCCACTACCCGCAGCGTGTAGCTGCCGCGCGTGCCCCAGGTACCACCGCCAGGCGCGGGCTGGCCCGCGGCGGCGTCATAGGAGATGACCGTTCCTTCGCGACTTTCGCCGCGTAGCGTGATGTACGGCCGCTCCACGGTGAGCTTTTCGTGGTAGCGACCGTTCTTGACGAACACTGTGGTGCGTCCAATTCCGTTGGCGGGAATGCCATCGAGCGCGGCGCCGATGGTGCGGTAGGTCGGGATGCCGCCTACCGGGTCGCCGTCCTTGCCGGCGAACTTCGCGTCAACGACGCCAGAGTAGCCGGCCTGTCCAGTCACGACGGCGGCGACCGACGCCGGCATCGGCACGAACTTGCCAATGCAGGCGTTCGGCGGCGACTCCCCTGACGTGCCGGTGATGCGCACGTCGTCGCCCGAGATCGGAAGGTTCATCGGGCCCGGACCCTGATGAATTTCCGCGTGTCCCGCGCTCACCTTGAATTTCAAGGGCTCATCGAAGGTCACATCGTTCCAGTCAACGCGGAGCGGACGCGCGTTGTCATATCCTTCGAGTATGACGTTGCCTCCCTGCAAGACTCGTACACTCTTGAAGCGGATGTCGCGGAATTCCGGGATTTTGTTTCCGGTGGTTTCTTCGCTGGCGGAGTAGTGCGTGTCCATTTCAATCGGATGCTTCACCTTTCGGAGGCACACGTCGCTGTACTCGATGTCGTGCACCAGACCACCGCGCGCCGCGTTCGACTTGATCCGCAGCCCGTTATCGGCGCCGTCGATCGACAGGTCAAAGACGCGAATTGCACTTGCGCCGCCGTCTGTTTCGCTGCCGATGGACATGCCGTGCCCACGGTAGAAGTGATTGTGGGAGATGGTCATATGGTCGCTGCCGCCGGTGCTGCCCGCCTTGATGGCAACGTCGTCATCGCCAGTATTGATGAAACTCCTGGTGACGGTGACGTTCGTGGAGCTCGCCGGATCGATGCCGTCGGTGTTGCGCGCGTTCAGGCCCGGCGTGTTGATCACGACCCCCCACGCGGTGAATCCGTTGCCGCGATCGAACACCACATGAAAGTTCGGGGAGTTCCGTATCGTGATGCGGTAGAGGGTGAAGTCGTCGGACCGGGAGATCTGAAGGAGCCGTGGGCAGCTCTGGTTCAGCTTCTCCACCTTCGCTTGCTGAGCGAGATCCCACCACGAAACATCTCGGCCCAGCAGGTGGGCCCACCCGCGTCCTTCGAGCGTGCCTGGTCCCATCACACCCGCGTGCGCCGCATTCTCGACACTGATGAGCGGATGGCAGGCGTGCCCCTTTTTGTCCACCGTGCCACATCGCCCTTTCTCGATGTCGTAGAGGCGGGGATCGCGAGACGCGAGGAGGATGGCATTCTGGCCGATGACGAGGGTCACGCCAGAGTGCAGGGTGAGCGGGCCGGTGAGGAAGGCGCGTTTGTCGGCCGTTCCCGCGGCGAGCACGACGGCCTTGCCCTTGTCACAGCGATTGATGGCTTGCTGGATGCGGTCCGTATCGAGTCTTTGCTCGTCCGCCTCGGCAAGGGTAGAGTCGCCAACGCTCGCGAGATTGGCGGTGAGCGTGGCGCATGCTTGAGGGATTACAGGCTCGGTAACATTGCGGCGGTCCTGGGCTGACAGGTTGGACAGCGCGGCCAGGAAGAGGGCGGTCGTGAGTCGGGCGGGGATGTTCATAATTCGTGGCAAGCGTGCGGCGTTGAGCGGGCGGCGTGAATGTCCCGCGTACGGCGAACCGGGGGGCGTGAGGCGAGGCATTGGCGGACGACGTGTCGGGCAGCGGTTGAGGCTTACGTTGAGGGGCTGCCGTTCACGCGCACATTCTTCCGTGTCAGTCGTGTGACATGGTCGATCTTGTCGCCGTTTGCGACGCCGTCAAAGGTGCAGTCGATGAGGCGGATGTCGTCGATGGTGGCCTTGTCGTAGCCGACGAGATACACGCCGTACTTTGATTTCCGGCTCGTCACGCGCTGCATTTCGATGTCGCGGACCACCGGTTCGAAGTTGCCCTTGGCTCCTTCCTCATACAGGAAATCCACCTGGAGCACTGAGTCGGCGACTTCGCCGACGGTCACGTCGCGCATGTAGACGTGCTCAAGGATGCCCCCGCGCATTGCGTTGTTCTTGAGACGCAACGCGCGGTCGAGTTTGGGGCTGTCCATCTTGCAGCGTTCCACGAAAACGTTGCGGATGTCGCCGGAGCATTCGCTTCCCAGTGTGACACCGCCGTGTCCATCGCGCATCTCGCAATCACGGATGATGACGTTTTCACTCGGCGCGTGCAGGCGCCGACCATCGGCGTTGCGGCCGGACTTGATTGCGATGCAGTCGTCGCCGGTGTTGAAGATGCAGTGTTCGATCAGGACATCCGTGCACGACTCTGGATCACAGCCGTCGTTGTTGGGCCCGTGCGAGTCGATGCTCACACCTCGCACCGTGACATTCGCACAGAGCACAGGGTGTATCTCCCACATGGGAGAATTGCGGATTGTCACCCCTTCGATCAGTACGTTCTTGCAGCGGTATGGCTGGATGAACTGGGGCCGGAGAAAGTCACCCTCGCCAAAGACGCGCTGCGCCACAGGGACGCCGTCTTCCGCCATCTTGAGCAGTCTGTCGCGCGCCGGGCGCATGTCGGGATCGCCGGGCTTTCGATTGTTGCCGCCCTTCCAGAGCCACCAATGTTGTTCATCGGCGTTACCATCGATGGTACCTTCACCGGTGATGGCGATGTTCGTGGCTTCGAATGCATAGATGAACGGGGAATAGTTCATCAGTTCGGTGCCTTCGTACCGCGTGAGGACGGCCGGCAGGAATGCCGTCGTGTCTCGGGTGAACTTGATGGTGGCTCCCTTGGCGACGTGCAAATTCACCTGGCTCTTCAGGTGAATGGCGCCCGTGAGGTAGGTTCCCCCCTCCACCACCACGCGCCCCCCGCCGGCCTTGGCGCAGGCCGCAACGGCGTCGCGGAAGGCAGCGGTACAGTCTGTCACGTTGTCCGGGACCGCGCCGTACTTCCTTATATGGAAGTCGCGCGCAGGGAACCTGGGGGAGCGAATCCTGCTGAGGATGGCGGGCACGCTGGCCCAACCGGTGACGGGGGGGGAGTCGGCCGCCGGTGCGGGCCCCCGGTTGGCAATGTCGGCGGCGGTGGCCAACCGTGCAGTTGCTGGCAGGAGGGCATACGCGCCCGTGACACCCGCAACCGTCTTCAGGAATTCGCGTCGGGACCGATTGGGCATGCCGCAGGTAGTGACAGGTGCCGTGATTTGTTCGTTGTTGGAACAAATATGATCACTTACCCTGCCTGTCAATAGCGTCTGGACACCGCAACGGTTTTGTATACTGTTTCGTAGCTAGTATTGTACACGCTGTAACACACCACCTTGTCGGGTGCTTCTGAGCCCCGGAGAGTCGCCATGAAACCTCCCACGTCTCGTACCACATCAGGGCCGACTCATCGACCCGGACGCCGATCTGCATGCCTGCTTGCTCTGGCCTGCATCGCCATCGGCGCCGCCAGCCCCGCGCTCGCCCAATCGTCCGGCAACGGATACCTGTTCGAGGCGCCAGCAGCACGCCTCACCTTCCGCGGCGGATACGCACTCGCCACGGCCGGAAGTGACCTGTTCTCCTTCACGACCGACGAACTCACACTGAAGAAGAGCGACTTCAGTTCCTTCACAGCGGGCGTGGAGCTGGCTCTGCCCATCACCCCGCGCCTCGACTTCAGCATCGATGCCTCATACGCGCGGTCCAAGAAAGGGTCCGAATTCCGGCATTTCACGGACAACAACGACCTGCCCATCGAACAAACCACGGCATTTGAGCGGCTGCCGATCATGGCCAACCTTCGTTACAACCTGGCCCCAACCGGCCGTTCCATTGGCAAACTCGCCTGGATCCCCACGACGATCGTCCCATATGTGGGTGGCGGCGCCGGAACCATGTGGTACCGGTTCAATCAGGAGGGTGATTTCATCGATTTCACCAACAACAAGGTGTTTCACAGCCAGTTCAATTCGTCGAGCTGGGCCCCAGCAGCCCAAGGGTTTGCCGGGGTGGACTTCAGCCTCACGCCAATGATCGCCCTGTCCGCCGACGCGCGGTACGTCTGGGCGAAAGGAAGCCTCAGCACCGATTTTGGCGGATTCGACAAGCTCGATCTCTCTGGCGTTTCAGCCACTCTTGGCCTCACATTTAGACTCTAGGTCCGGGCATTTACAATGAGGATCACGACCATGACTACCTCGATGAAGCGGGCGATGCTCGGTGTTGCAGCCACGTCCGCATTGGTTCTCCTGAACGCAACACCGAGCGGCGCGCAGCAGGCGGCGGCACATTCCCGGTGGGAGGCGTGGATTGGCTGCTGGAGCGCAGCGCCCAACGACGCACTCATCGCCGCGCCCACCAACGCGCCCGTGGTGTGCATCACGCCAGCATCCGATATCGGCCCGGAAGCGGTGGACCTCACCACGATTGCCGCCGGCAAGATCGTGTCGGCCGATCACATCGACGCGAGCGGCCGCGATTGGTCATTCGACAACAAGGGCTGTGCGGGCTCACAGCGCGCCACGCGCTCCGCCGACGGCCGTCGCGTATACCTCAAGTCCACGTCGAGCTGCAACGGCATTCCGACGAGCACGTCGGCAGTGCTCTCCATGACCCCTGCTGGCGAGTGGTTGGATGTTCGTAGTGTCACGGCAGGCGGTGGAGAGAATGTCCGTACGGCGCGCTATCACGAAATCCAGGTGCCGATATCGGTCCCGCAGGAGATTGCCGATGCGTTGAAGGCCCGCTCGATTCCGTCGACGCTGAGTGCACGCGCGTCGGCTGGCGCGTCGGTAGACGACAACGCCGTCATCGAAGCAACGCATGCGGTGGATCAGGGGGTTGTAGAGGCATGGCTGTTGGAGCGCGGCCAGAAGTTCTCGAAGCTCGATGCCCGCGAACTGGTGAAGTTGGCGGACGCCGGTGTTCCGGAGCGCATTACCGACGCGATGATCGCTGTGTCGAACCCCACGGCGTTTGCCTTCGCGCGCGGTGGTGATCCGGCAATGGCCAAGTCCGACGAGAGCACGAGTACCGGCCAGAAGATCTATGTCACCATGGAATACGATCCATGGCGCTACGGCTACTCCAACTCCAGCTCGTTGGGCTATCTGTATTCGCCCTACGGATACGGCTACGGACTTGGCAACGGCTATGGTTACGGCTACGGAATTGGTGGCTACGGAACGGGCTATTCCACCGGGTACTATCCGCCGATCGTGGTCGTGAACGGATCCAACACGCCTGACGCGCACGGCAAGGTGATCAAGGGCCGAGGGTACACGCAGGGGCCCGGCTCATCGTCGAGCGGTACGGGATACGTTGCCCCGGCCAGCAGCGGTAGCTCGTCGGGTTCGACCAGCAGTGGCTCGACCGGCTCAAGCGCTTCCACGGCGCCCGCGTCAGCACCAGCGGCTTCCACGGAAACGCGTACGGCCAAGCCTCGCTCGCCGTGATTGTGTAGCAGTTCGTTCGGACGACATGTGAACGGGAGGCTCCCTTGCTCGGGAGCCTCCCGTTTCTCGTTAGGCGGTTGCACGCGGCGATCACTGGGGGTCGGGCACCTTGGGCAACACGTACGTTTTCTTCAACGCCTCCTGGTATTCGCCAAACAGTGCCTTGATGCCATCGAATTCCTTCTTCACCGCAATGCGATAGTCCGGGTGCGTCGCGAAGTCGAACAGCAACGCCGTCATCGCCTGGGCATCAATGCTGAATCCCTTGTGTCCAATGTCCGCGAGCGCGTCGGCTTCCATCTCGTATGTGTGATTGGGCGCGAGCGAGGTCTGCGCGCTGAAGCCAAGTCCAGGAATGGCGCTCGAGACACTGCCCGTTTCCTCATAGCCCTGCGGCTTGCCCGGCTCGGCCAGCACATTCGTGGCGCCGTACTTCTTCATGTAGGCAAAACCAACCTCGGCGAGAGAAGAGACGGAGATGCCATCGCGCGCCTTTCCGTAGTGGTCGATTTTCACCTTTGTGCCCGTGCCCAGTGCTGCGGCTCGGGCTGCGTCGTCCACCATGGCGGTGAGTTGTTCCAGGTAGATGGCGTCGGGATAGCGGATATAGAAGTCGGCCACCGTGCGATCGGGCACCACGTTTGGCGCGGCGCCGCCTTCAGTGATCACGCCCTGCACGCGTGACTCAGGCCGGATATTGCTGCGGATGCCGTCAATGTTGTCGAAAAGGTGTACGACGGCGGTGAGCGCGTTACGGCCGTTCCACGCGGTGAGCTGGTGCGCGGGCGCGCCGCTGAAGATGTACTTGGTGCCGTTGATGTTCATGCAGCAACTGCCGAACCCGGGCCCCGGGCGCGACGTGGCGGCGGAGGAGTGACTGCGAACGAGAATGTCCGCGCCGGCGAAAACGCCGGCGTCGAACATGTCGACCTTGGCGTTGGGCGGCATCATCTCCTCGCCGGGTGCGCCGTACACCGTGACGCTGCCGGGCAGGTGGTGTGCCGAGAGGTATTCGGCCATCGCGATGGCGGCGGCGATGCCGATGGGCCCTTGCGTGGAATGCTGGTCGCCGTGGAAGGCGCCCTTGGTGCC
>JBDUCM010000315.1:0-3316 GCA_040003455.1 bacterium | reverse complement strand
GGGCGGAGCAAGCAACAGGATGGCGAAAAGAACGTTCCGTGACATGGCCGACCGTCAGCGAAGTGTGGTGCCATCCACGTATGAGCGCTCAGGGCGCCGACGCAGGCGCGAGTAGCTGATTCACTTTCGCGGTCACGGCGTCCATCGCGGATGCGCCTTGTGCACGAAAGCGGATGACGCCAGTTCGATCGACAACAATGAACAGCGGCGTTACACCCTCGGGATTGTACGTCGCCCACGCCGCCGAATCCGAAAGGGTTACCGTTGCGCGCATGGGATGATCGGCCAGATGCTTCTCGACCTGTCCACGATCGGTCTCCTTGGCAACCGCGATCCATGTGTAGCCCGCATTGTTCGCAGACGTTGCAAGCGAATTCGCGGCATTGCGTACTTTGTCGCTGAATTGGCACTCGGTCGACCAGAATTCGATCAGCACAACCTTGTCGGAGTGCTTCGAGAACTGATACTCGTCCCCCGACAATAGCCGAGCGGTGAAAGCTGGCGCGCGAAAGCCCTCGACCGCCGCGAGTACGTTCTTCGGTGCGCGGACAATCAATCGGGAGCCCTGAGCATCGATGTCCGCGATCTCCAACGACCGCCCGCCCACCTGAAATGGCATGAGCGGCAATACCTGCTCTGCCGCCTTTGGCACTCCTCCTACCGTCACCTCGGCCTGCTCCGCGAACCGGCCGTCGCCGTTCAGGTCGACCCAGAAGACCGTACCTGACTCGGTCCCATAGAACGGATGGCCTGCACGGTTCCGCACCTTCACCGCGTAGTCGTGCCCGTCCACGCGGACTCGCCCGGTACGGTACTCCGCGATTCGCGCGTAGGTGTACCCATCATCAGAGAGCAGCACCTGATACGGGATGCGCCGGTTGATCCCCGCCGTGCTCTGAACGTTGATCGCGAGGTTTGCCACGAGGACCTTCGCGTGCGGCACAAATGACAGTTCTTTCGCGCCCCTGAAGTCCAGTTCACCGGTAGTATCCACGACATAGTGCAACTGATCGCTACCGGCCACTTTGTATCGCGCAGCGTAGATGGTCTTGAGACCATCCCGCTGCACCACAGCGGCGATCTCAAATGACATCCAGCCGTCGCCGACGCGAAGCTGTTGCTTGAGCGACGGTGGCACCGGAGCGAAGAAGATGTTGTTGAGTCCCGCCGACCAGAGCTCGGGCAATGAATCGGCAACGGGTTCGAGTGCCACGATATTGCCGAGCGGTTTCGCGTCCAACGACTCGCCCCCTCGTCTGCCGGCATTGCACGCGACGACGGAGAGCGTGGTCAGGCCGACGAGCGTCACTCTTTGCCGTACTCCCGTAAGTCGCTTCATTTGCTTTGCGCCTCATGGGGCTGGTGCCGCTGGCCAACGTCGATGCTCTGCTGCAAGCGCGTCAAATAGACGCGCGCTCGCAACCTCGCGCCATCCCAGGATCCCCGGCACCGATTGCCGTCATTGTCGCCGCGCCGAGCTGTCCGGCCAACTGGGTAAGCGTGTCGCGGTCGATGGTTGCAATCTGCGAGACATTTGCAACGGAATCCTTTGGGGGCCCGGACCTGTTGGATGAAAGGAGCACGTTCCCAGGCGAGTCGAGCAACCGCAGGTTGGATGTGACGGCGAGCGCGACAACCGTTTCCAGTGCCAGGTTGGCCCACCGGACCTCGCCGCGCTGAATCACCATGCCGACTGAGCGAGGCCTTTGCGCTGGGCACGGGACAGCGCCGCATCGACGCGACCCTCCTCGGACGCGTACACCGCATCCAGCCGCTCGGAGACCTTTGACGTCCGATGCTTTGCGATGAACTCCGCCAGCGCCGCCGCGATCAGGCCACTGCGTGAGACACCCATGCGTCGCGCGAGAGCGTCCGCAGCGACGAGGAGATCATCCGGCAGCGAGATCGCAGTCTTCATACCCGAATCATACCATGGTATTGCCACCGCCGTCATCCTGAACGTCCACTGCCGGCAAATGCTCGTCGGCTGAGTCCTGATTGGATCATTCGGGTTTCTTCGGCGCGACCCGTGGGTATCGGGTAACTCTGGATTGATCGGTCCAGCGAAGCGCTGTAATCAGTCCGGCCGCATCATGTTCGACGCCAACTGTGGCGTCGTACGACTCCAACGACCCGAAGGTGGTATCACTCGTGACAATGAGGTGTGCGCCTCCGAACAACGCCAGTGATGGCGTCATGAACGCCAGTACGGCCGTTTCTCCGGGGCGTGTTTCATACTGACCTGTAATCCGATGCTGCTGCGCCGGCGATAGGCGGACGGCCCGGATCACCGGCATCGTTGGCGGCGGAATTGGCTCACCTGCAGCAAGCCGCAGCAGATCGTCGTGTAAGTGTACGATTGCTCCCGTGTAGACATTCGCCGTGGTCACCGTCGTGAGCTCGGTTGCGCTGTCGTAGCCGGCCGCCGCGATGTAGCCGTCCGTGATTCCTGTCCAGTCAAGGCGGCCGTTCCTCAGCGCAGAGTCCCGAGAGGTCTGGCTGTATCCACCAACGACGAGTGTGCGGATGATTCGGAAGAGGTCCCGCGAAGTGGCGTACACCGATCCGCCGCCTACCAGATATGAAAGATCCTGAGGCCGCGTCGACATGAATCCTCCCGGCACGCGCACATAACTTCTCGCTGGCGACGGGAATATTGACCCGCTCGTAGCGTCCGCCGCGCCGCTCGCCTTGGCTGGCCGAAACACGAGACTCTCTAGAAGTACCGCGTATGGACGACCACTGGCCAGCTCAAGCACGCGCGCAAGGATGGCATAGCCCGCCGTGCTGTACGCCGTCTTCGTGCCAGGGGCGGCAACAAGCGATTGGTGTGCGGCGAGGGCGACGAGATCGGCGGCCACGTGGGGGCGGTACTCGTCGGCTGGGGCTGTCACACGATGCGGGATTCCGGCGCGGTGATCGCGGAGTTCCCCTACCGTGATTTCGTCGCCACGTGGGAAAGTCGGAAGCCACCGCGCGATCGGGTCAGAGAGCGTCAGTCGGCCATCGCGTATCAGCCGGTCGAGCACAAGCACGGTAAGCGGCTTGGTGATCGATGCGACTGCAAAGCGGGTAGCGGGCGTGTTGGGAGTGCGCGGGGCGAGGCGCGCGAGCCCGAAGGCACGCTCAATCAGGACGCAATCGCCTCGGGCGACAAGCACTACTGCTGAGAGTTCGTGGTGCCTCGCGAGCACGTCGAGGTAGTCATTCGTTCGTCGGGCGGCGGCGAGGACCGTCGAGTCCGCGGTGCATGCAGCTACGGTTGGCGCCTGACCGAAGGCGACTGCTGGCGCGAGCGCGCCCAGGAAAGCGGCGC
>JBDUCM010000314.1:0-3345 GCA_040003455.1 bacterium | reverse complement strand
GTTCCCTGCCCCGCAACCCGACATCTGACAAGTAGCGGCTCACTCGACGCCGCGGTTGGCCGGCCGCAGGCGCAAGACGGTCGCCAGCGCTCCAAATCCGAACTACCGCGCCTTCCGGCGGCGAGATCGACGCCGCCCATACCGAGGGCGGTGCCATCACGTTGACGACGCGAAAACGAAACGGCCCCCACTGGACCGCGCCCCGAACCGGCAGAGACACGGGTGGCGACCGCATCACGTCGTCCCGCTTCAGAATATATGAGGCGCGCGTCGCCTCCAGGCACCATCCGCCCGCAAGGGGAATGTGTCCCTCGCTCCGACCACACATCGTAAACTCGGCAATTCGACGTGTTCCGCGCCGATCGAGCGCCAAACCAGCCCGGCCCGCAACCGCCCCCCAGAGTACGGCGAGCGAGCTCCGATCAAAGCCGACAATGTCCTGCGAAGCAACGCGAACCGAGTGACCGGCAACCACCGTTGGTTTGACACGCTCGTCCACAAACCGCTCGATCTCGCGTCGCAATTCCGCCGCGCGCCGCGCGATATCCAGTAGGCCGTCGTCGAAATCCGCCTGCACGGACCGCAGGGCCGGTAGTACGTCGTGACGCACCCGGTTCCGGAAGAAGTCGGAGGAAGCATTGCTCGGATCCTCCACCCACTCGAGCCCCGCGGCTAGGGCATAGCTCGCGAGCTGTGATCGTCGGACGTCAAGAAAGGGCCGCAACACGTCCGTATCGGTGCGAAGCCCCGCGAGGCCACGCGCGCCGCTTCCGCGCATGGTGCGCATCAGCACCGTTTCGATCTGATCGTCTTCGGTGTGGGCTGTTGCCACCATGGCGTCACGCCCAGCCGCGGCAGCGCGCAGGAAGCGCCAACGCTGTTCCCGCCACGCCGCCTCTCGGCCTGCGGTGGCCGCCACATGACGATCTGCGCGCGCCGACACGACGGGAAGTCCCCGTTGCGCGGCCGCCCGGCAAACGTGCCGCGCGGCCACTGTGGCTGCTGCGCCGGTGCCATGGTCGAAGGTGGCCACCGCAGCAATCTGCCCGTGCGCTACATCATCCATGGCCCCCAGGAGCGCCATGGAGTCAAGGCCGCCAGACACCGCCAGTACCAAGGGCACGCGCGCGTTCCGGGCGGCACGTTCGGCCGCCAATCGCACCAAGTGCCCGCAATCATTTGGCATTGCAAAGAAATATAGTAGCCGCCATGCCCCGGCGTGTGTGTCCGCCGTCTCCCTCTGGCTCCCGTCCGGTCGCCGCGCTATCTTCACGCCGTTCGAACAACATCACGGCGAAAGGAGCGTCTGCTTGGAAACTCACGGCCCACTTGGCACCCTTTGGGTTGGACTCGGACTGTGCGCCTTTTACATCGCGCTGGTTTGGATCAACACCCTGCTCGGCTTCGTTCTCACCCCGCTGTTCATCGTGCCGCTGACCTGGCTTCAGGACAAAGTTCGCGGGAAGACCCCCGCGCGTGGCTGATAGCGCCCGGCACGTACATGGTTCTCGATTGGTGAGGGACGCGGGCTTCGTGCACGCGTCCCTTCCGTTTTTCCGTGGAATCATGGCAGGTCCTCTCGGAAAGGCCCTCGCAAGCCTGGCACTCCTGGCCTGCGCCGCGGCCCCGCGCGCGTCCGCCCAGATGCCGCGCCCGTGGTTGGACTGGCGCACCGTGGAGACCGAGCATTTCGTCCTCCACTACCCGGAGCAGTACCGCGCGTGGACCATCGCGCTCGCGGAGCGCATGGAAGGCGTCCGTACTCAGGTACAGAGCGTCGTGGGATTTGTACCAACGCAGCGAGTGCACATTGTCGTTGACGATCCGGTCAACTCCGCCAACGGAACGGCGTTTACGACACTTGACGCGCCAACAATCGTCTTGTGGCCCACATCTCCCGATCCACGCGAGGAGATCGGCAACTATCGCGTGTGGGGCGAACTGCTCGCGACGCACGAATTCACCCATGTGGCGCACCTGAATCGGCCGTCGCGCAACTGGGTGCGGAATTTCCTCTCGAAGCTGTCCCCAGTGCCGCTCGGTCCCATCGTCGTAAATGCCCCACGCTGGGTCCTGGAGGGCTACGCCACATTCGTGGAAGGGCGAGTGACGGGAACGGGCCGCCCCAATCATGCCTGGCGAGCGGCAGTGCTTCGGCAGTTTGCACTGGAAGGCCGACTTCCGGGTTACGGCCAACTCAACGCAGATGGCGGCTGGGAAACAGGGAGCTTTGCCTACCTGTCGGGCTCCGCCTTTCTCGAATGGTTGGCCCGGCGCGAAGGCGACTCCAGCGTGACGGCGCTCTGGCGCCGCATGACGGCGAAGACCGATCGCTCGTTCGATGAAGCGTTCGTGGGCGTCTATGGGGGTGGACCCGCGCAGCTTTACGGCCGATTTGTCGCCGAACTCACGGCAGATGCCCTCGCATTCGAACGCACGATGGCGCGGGACGTGCTGGTGCCCGGCACGCTCGTCCAACGTTTGTTGCGCAATACCGGAGATCCCGCCGTATCCCCCGATGGCCGATTCATCGCCCTGCTGGTGCGGCGTACTGACAGGCCTAGTGAGATCGTGGTGTGGAAGACCGCGGATGAGCCGGACACGGTCACGCCCAGGCGTCGTCAATTACTCCTGAAGCAGGACCCCGAAGACGTACCGGATCGCTCGTTCTATCCGCAACCGAAGCACGACGTGATCTCCCTGGTGGCCAATGACGGCGCGCCCTTCGAGTCACCGCGGTGGTTGTCGGACAACAAGCACTTGCTGCTGACTCGCCGCATGCCAATGAGTGATGGCACCATCCGCCCCGATCTCTTCCTGTGGAACGCGGAGTTCGGAACGCTCGCGCGTATTACTCGCGGTGCGGCGCTGCGTGAGGCCGACCCGTCGCCCGATGGAACTTGGGCGGCGGCAATCCGGTGCGAACATGGTTGGTGCGACCTCGTTCGCGTGGATCTGGCCTCCGGCAACGTGAGAGTTCTTCGCGCGGGCAGCCCATCCCGCAACTACTACCGCCCGCGCGTGTCCAGGCGCACTGGACAGATCGCGGTCGCGGAGCAGAACGGCGACCGCTGGCGGATCGCCCGCGTGTCGGCGGAAACGGGCGAGCTTGCCTACGCAGATCCGGACGACGGTGTCACACGGTACGATGCGGCCTTCGACGTCGATGGCCGCACCATCATTGCAACCTCTGAAGCAGGAGGCATCGCCAACCTCGAGCGCCTCGACGTTCTCGACGCGCACGCGACGCGGCTGACGTCGGTCACCGGGGCGGCGGTCGCCGGCGACGTCGCACCGGACGGCACGCTCTGGTTCCTCTCCCTTACGGCGAGTGGCTACGACTTG
>JBDUCM010000313.1:0-3347 GCA_040003455.1 bacterium | reverse complement strand
TACCAGCACTATTACCAGCACTACTACCCACCTACTCGTGCCGCAACGCCTCGACCGGATCGAGGCGAGAGGCGCGGGCTGCCGGAACCATCCCGAACAGGACGCCCGTGAACGCGGCGCCCAGCAGCGACGACACCACAGCGGAGAGTGGGACCGAGGCAGGAATGGGGGTATTGAGCTTGATAAGCAGGGCGAGCCCCATACCAATGAGAAGGCCGATGGCCGCGCCGACGCTGGTGAGTGTGGCCGCCTCCACGAGAAATTGCCACAGGATGGTTGCCCGCGTGGCTCCCAGGGCTTTTCGCACTCCGATTTCGCGGGTCCGCTCGGTGACGGAGATCATCATGATAGCAACGACGCCCACCCCGCCAACGAGCAACCCGACGCCGCTGAGGGTGAGGCCGACAAGGAAAATTGCGCCGAATAGTTGATTGAAGACATCCAGGATACGATCCTGACCCACCAGGTAGAAGGTGTTCGGACGGCCCGGCTTGAGTCCGCGCTTGGCACGGAGCAGCGCGGTGACGGCGTCGAAAGCGACGTCTTGCGGCACGTCCGCGCGGGGCATCACGGAGGCCTGGAGCCCGCCGCGCCACACACTAAGGTGACGCCAGGCAGTCATCATGGGGATGATCGCGCGCGGCGAATCCGGCCCACGCCCGCTCAACGTCTTCAGAAAGCCAGCCTTGGTGTGATACACACCGATGACCAGGAACGGTATGTTCTCGATGGTGATCTGCTTGCCAATGGGATCAGACTCACCGAACAGCTGCGACTTGAGCGTGTCGTTCACGATCACCACGGCCGTCGCGCCGTTCTCCTCGCCATCGGTGAAGCTGCGACCAGGAAAGATGTCGGCGCGGTCGGTCTTGATCCAATCGGTGGTATAGCCGTCGTAGCCAACTCCCTTCACGAGCTTGTCGCGATAGGCGAAGGTGGTCTGGCTGCTGAGCGATGCGACCGCTGTCTCCACTTCGGGCAGGGCCTGAATACCGTGGAATTCGTCCAGCGACAGCGCTGGGTTCTTTCGATCCGGACAACTGTCATCGCTTCCGTCGCAGCGGTTGATACCGGGATTCCTGCGACTGATGGAGAAGGTCGTTGCACCGAATTCGTCGAGATCCTTCTTGAAGCTGGATTGAATGCCATGGACGGCTGCGCCCATCGCGACCACAACGAAGACGCCAACGGCCACTCCCGAGATGGTGAGTGCTGCGCGGACCTTGTTGGCGCGAATGGCTTCGAGGGCAATGGTGACGCCCTCGAGCGCCATGGCGATCCGATCAACGAGTCGCACTATTCCTGCCTCAGCGCTTCGATAGGGTCCAACCGCGCCGCTCGGCTCGCCGGATAGATGCCGGCCACGATGCCGACGCCGGCGCCAAGCAACAATGCCGCGGCAATGGACCATGGTGCGACGGCTGCTGGTAGCGGAGAGAGCGCGGCGACGATCTTTGCTGCGGCAATGCCCAAGGCGATGCCGATGGCGGCGCCGAGAAGACTCAGCGTGGCCGACTCCACCAGAAACTGTGACATGATGTCCTTTCGTTTGGCGCCCAGTGCCTTGCGAATGCCGATCTCGCGGGTACGCTCCGCGACGGCCACCAGCATGATGTTCATGATCACCAATGCTCCGACGAGCAGGCCAATGAACGGCAGGGCCGTACCGAAGAGAACCATCTTCTCCTTGATGCCCTGGAAGAATTCCAGCGCGGAATCGGACGTCTCCAGCGAGAAGTTGTCGGGCTTGCCCGGGGGCAGGCGCCGCGCGCCGCGAAGCACCTCCCGCGCGAGTTCGATGCCGTCGTCAACCAACTCCTTGGACGGCGCCTGAACCAGCAATTCCTGGATGTCTCCTCGCGGCTGAATTACGCGATTGAGAGGCGATGTATAGGGCAGAATGGCCATCCGGTCGAGCGAAAATCCGAACACACTGCCCTGCTTTTCCACCACGCCGATGACGTTGTAGGCCGTGCCGCTGATCTTGAGTTCGCGTCCGACCGGGTCCAGGTCGTTGAAGAAGTTCTCGGCAATCTCGGTGCCGATCACGATCACATGCGAGCCCGCGGTAACCTCCTGGGGCGTGAAGGCACGGCCGCGCTCAACGTTGAAGTGCTTGATGTTGAAGTACTCCGCCTCGGTCGCGAACACCTGAACGGAGCGTGGACGCGAATAGCGCGAGGTCGCATTCAGCTGCGAACTGTTGACGATGGACGAGCGACTGCCGGCGGGCAGCACCGAGCGAACGAGCTCTACCTCCGGCTCGAAGACGCGCGGCCGCCGATTGAATTCACGCCACTGCTCGTCTGTAGTATTGGGATTGAAGTTTGCCCGGCGATGCAGCGTGAACGTGTTCACGCCGATGATCTTTCCCGCGAAGTCGTTCTCGACGTAGTTGCTCATCCCCTGCACGATCGAGATGACCGCGATGAGGAACATGACGCCAATCATGACCCCGAGCAGGGTAAAGAAGCTCTTGAGCTTCTGGACCCTGATGGTGTCGAGGGCGAGTCGGACGGCTTCGAAGAAGGGCATGTGCAAAGGTATGTGTCATCGCACGACGTGTCATCCTCGAATCAGCGGCGCGGCGGCGCCTTGATGAAGGGCCACTGGACGGTGAACGCACGACCACCGGCCGGCGAGGTGAGTACAGTATCGGCGACCGGTCGCCCGTCGCGTCGCAGCGTGATCTTCACCCGGCGTTCGGCGGGAATGCCGCAGATCCGGAATTTCCCCTTGTCGTTCACGTCCGTGACCTGCGCGCCACGAGAGGCAGACGTCGTCCGCCCGTCTCCTGTCACGGTGGCATCGCCGAACCAGTCCGAGGTGACAGACAGCCCGCGAAAGGCGAACAATGCGTCCGCGACGAGGGTACCGAGCATGATCGTCGAGCGCTCGGGCACGCGCTGACCGTCGCAAATACGGGACATGGTGACACTGCGGGAGGCAATGGCTAGGACGACATCGGTGGACCGGCCACTCGCTACGGCGATCGCACTACTGACATCACGCGCAAAGCCGTAGGCCGCGAACGCCGTATCCGACGCAATCAGCGTGTATCGGCCCGGTATCACTTGTCGCACCTCGAATCGTCCTTCTGCGTCGGTGCGCACCGTGTCGTGTGTCCCCACGAGCGACACCACCACACCATCGAGCGGTGTGCCCGTTCGTTCCACCACGACACGGCCGGTGATCTGGGGCAGCGCGTTCTGATAACTGACGCTGTCCCACGTGGCACTGAGGACGATGCCGCCAACCTCATTCAACTGGACGACTGTACGATTGGCGAGGCGACTGCTGCGCCGGTCGTTCCCCCGTGCGTCCTGTCCGCGGACGATCTGGTCGAT
>JBDUCM010000162.1:0-11318 GCA_040003455.1 bacterium | reverse complement strand
TCGTTGTTGCAGCGGGTCGCGCACTCGCGGCCGGGACGGTGATTGGATGTGCGCCTCGCTTCGGAGGGAGCGGGAGCGCGATGTCCACGACCCCGGCGGCTCCCCTCAACGCCGCTGCCTATCATGCCGGCCGCCGGTACGTAGCCACAAGCGGCGGCAGCGTGGCCTACATGGATCGCGGCCGGGGCGACGTTGTGCTGTTCCTGCACGGCCTTCCACTGAACAGCTACCAGTGGAGAGGCGCAATCGATCGTCTCTCGACGACCCACCGCTGCATTGCGCCCGACTTCCTCGGACTCGGCTTCTCGGAAGTGTCGGAAGGGCAGAGCGTGGCGGCTGTCGCGCAAGCGGACATGCTCGTGGAACTACTGGACCGGCTCTCCATCCGCAGCGCCCACGTGATTGCGAACGACAGTGGCGGCGCCGTCGCGCAGCTGTTGGCAACGCGTCACCGCGATCGCGTGCAGACGATGCTCCTCACCAACTGCGACGTCGAGCCGGACAGTCCGCCTCCCGCCGTGGCCCCCATCGTCGCCATGGCACGGGAAGGCACGCTGGTGGAGAAGGTCATCGCGCCGTGGGTGGCTGACAAGGCCCGCTGCCGCGCAGAGTTCGGCGCAGCCGTGTACGTGAATCCGGCGCAGCTTACGGATGAGGTGATCGACTACTACCTGGCGCCTGTGGTGAGCACACGTCGCCACACGCAATCGTTCATGGCGTACCACCTCGCTCTTGACCCGAATCCGCTCGCCGGCATCGAGAGCGCACTGAAGGTCTGCACGGTGCCCACGCGCATCATCTGGGGGATGGCTGATACGATCTTTTCGCCGAAGGACGCCGAGTATCTCGACCGAACGTTGCCGAATTCACGTGGAGTACGGCGCATTGCGGAAGCAAAGCTGTTCTTTCCGGAAGAGTATCCGGATCTCATCGCGGAGGAAGCACGGCGGCTGTGGAGTGGCCCGCGGTAGGCGGCGCGATAATCACATGGTATGATGGCAGGCCCCTTCGCGTCCGAACTGGCGGCGCGGCCCTTGCCAATCCGTCGCGCGGATGAGGTGGCTCATCCCGCGCCGCGAGCGCGCGCATCGGAGGAGGCGACGCATGGCAACCAGCAACGGACCGGCGGCACGGAAGGGTATCAGGGTGTACGCGCGAGGCGTTCCCGGCGTCATGTGGCTGGCCCTCGTGAAGTTCTTTGCCGACGATTGTTCGGCCATGGCGGCGGCGATCTCATTCTACACCTTCTTCTCCCTGCCCGCGCTTCTCACACTGTTGCTCACGTTGCTCGGCAAGACGATGGATCCGCAAACGGTGCAGCACGCGATCGTTGCGGAGGTTGGTAGCCTCATCGGCCGCGCCGGTGCCGAGCAGGTCACGGCCATCCTCCTGCACGCCCGTCGGTCAGATCATGCGTCGGTCGTCGCGACGATCCTCGGCCTGCTGGCCCTGGCGTTCGGCTCATCGGCGGCGTTCACGCAATTGCAGAGCGCCTTGAACACCATCTGGTCGGTGAAACCCGACCCGACGCGTAACCAGTTCCACATGTTCGTCATGAAGCGGGTGTGGTCATTCGGTATCGTGCTGACGGTGGCGTTCCTGTCACTCGTGTCGCTCGTGACCAGTGCCGTGATCGCCGCCGCGACAACCAGTGTGGCCGAACGGTTAGGGCTGTCGTCGGTGGTTCTTCAGGTCGGGTCGTCCGTGTTGGCGTTCGTCGCCATCGCGGCGCTCTTTGCCCTGATGTTCCGCTACATGCCGGACGCGCGGATCAGCTGGCGTGACGTCCGCGCCGGCGCCCTGGGCAGCGCCGTGCTCTTCATCCTTGGCAAGACACTCATCGGCCTCTACCTGGGGGGTACGAACCCCGGCTCCGCGTATGGCGCTGCCGGTTCCCTGGCCGTGGTACTCATCTGGGTCTACTACACGTCAATGGTGCTGCTACTCGGCGCTGAATTCACAGAGCTGTGGGCCGAGAAGTTCGGGCACGGCATCGTGCCCGAGCATGGTGCCATTGCGTACGTCGTTAACGAGAAAACCGTGGCGGTCAAATAGCCCGGGATCGCGATGAGCGACGACCGCTCCGCATAAGGAAGGAGTGGGCGGCCGCGACAGCCAAAGTGCTCGGCCGAGGTCGGTGTCCTTGTCGCGTTACGCGGGGTTTTGCTTTCACGCGTCAACCGCGCACAACGGATCACTCGGATGGAGGTCGTTAATGTCGTTGCGTATTACTCACCACCGCGTACTACTGATTCTTGCCGCGTTTGCGGTTGGCGCCATCGCATGTGGTTCGGACACCGCGAACATGACTCCCCCAGTTGGCGCTCAGGTCGCGATGAAGGCAGGTAGCGATGCACAGACTGGTACGGTTGGGGCCGCGCTGCCGCAGCCAATCTCCGTTCATGTAACGGACGCGAATGGCAATGCAGCGCCCGGCACCAAAGTCACGTGGACCGTTGCAAGCGGCGGCGGCACAACCAGCGCCGCGACGAGCACCGCCAACGCCGCTGGCGACGCCGCTACCACGTGGACACTGGGCACGGGCGCTGGCGCGAACGCGCTGGTGGCAACCATTCCCGGCGGGGCGGCGGTGACACTGCACGCGACAGGCAGTGCCGGAGTGGCGGCGACGGTGACGAAGGTGAGCGGCGACGGGCAGACCATCGGGCGTGGTGAACAGTCTGCACTGCTCGTGATCAAGGTCGCAGATCAGTACGGCAATCCGATCGTCGGTGCGACGGTGGCATGGGACTTTGTGAGCACAGGCGGCGGAACATTCACTGCGCTTACGATCACAGAAGCGAACGGGCAGGCGCACGCCACTACCTACGCGGACTATGCGGGGCCGGGGACCTATATATCCAAGGCATCCGTGGGTGTACTGACCCCAGTGACCTTTACCGTCACGGCCCCCTGACGCGGGCAGCGGCCCTAAGGCGACCGGCGTAACCCGTCTCAACAACGACGTTGTGACAAGCATTACAAGCGGGCCGCGCGCGGGAGATAGTTGCGCGAGTCTGGCGCACGCGGCGCGCTTCTTGTTGTGCGGCACCGTCAACCGACACACCCCACCACTAGATCACCAGCAGCATCAACAGGGGGAAAGTATGCGACACCGGCTATCAATGACCGAGACACGTACGATTGCATTCATTGCTGTTGCAATGACACTCATTGCGTGCAATGACACCAACAGTACGAATGTCGTCCCAATCCAGAACTCGTTTACACTGACAAAGCTCGTCGCCGATCAGGCGGGAGCGGGAGCAACTAACACCGATCCACTGCTTGTGAATCCGTGGGGCCTCGCGTTCGGCCCAACCGGCGTACTCTGGGTGTCCAATCAGGCGTCCGGCACATCCACGCTGTACAACGCCGACGGATCAAAGAACACACTGGTTGTACAGATACCCACGAGCGCGGCGCCCACGGGCGGCGAACCGACAGGGACTATCTTCAACTCGACAGCCGACTTCAACATCCCGGGCGCGGGCAAGGCATTGTTCATCTTCGCGGGAGAAGACGGTGTCATCTCCGCGTGGAACGCGACGACCGTTGATGGACGGGTGGTTGCTGATCGTTCGTCGAACGACGCAGTGTACAAGGGGATCGCCATCGCGACGAACGCCGGTGCAAGCCAACTGTACGCGACCAACTTCAAGGGTGCGACCATCGACGTGTTCGACGCGTCGTTCGCGTACGTGAAGTCATTCACCGATCCGAACATTCCCGCTGGCTACGGGCCATTTGGCATCCAGAACATTGATGGCCAGTTGTATGTCACGTACGCAAAGCAGAAGGCTCCCGACAACGATGACGACGAGGCGGGAGTCGGCAACGGCTACGTCGACGTGTTCAGAGCTGACGGGACTGTGGCGGGCCGCTTCGCCTCCAACGGCAAACTCAATGCACCATGGGCAATCGCCAAGGCACCGGCAGGGTTTGGCGGACTCGGTGGCGCAATCCTGATCGGCAACTTCGGTGATGGTCTCATCGGAGCATACGACGCAGGCACCGGGGCCTTCATCGATTTTGTGCGTGATGCGAGCAACGCGCCCATCGCCATCGAGGGACTGTGGGCACTCACGTTTGGGCCGACCGCAACATCGACGACGCTCTACTTCTCCGCTGGGCCGGGCGATGAAAGTCATGGACTGCTCGGCACGCTGATGCCGCACTAATTCCAGAGAAGGCAGTCGCGAGATACGAGAGGTGAGACAGTTGGTACTCTTACCTCTCGCATCTCGCGACTGAACTCGAGAGCGGCAACCGAAGAGTCAGGGAAGCCAGGTTGTCACTGCGGATGCCGGCTCCCGTTTCTTCGCCGCTGGAATTTCCGCTGGCTCCCCGACATTGACGATTGCGATGATGCGTTCGTCTTCCCGCACGCCCGATGCCGCGCGCGCGGCCGGATCACTCATCACGGCTCCGGTCTTGATGTGCGTTCCGAGTCCGCGCTCGACGGCTGCGAGGGCAAGATTCTGAATGGCCATCATTGTCGCCGCGTAGTCCTCTTCGGTGATCTCGGGATTGTCGACGGTCACCACCGCGACCACGATCATGGCCGGTAGTGCGCGGTGCTCCGCAGCGACATTCTCGCGCATGGTGCGCGCCGCCTCAGGATCCTCGATCTTGCGCGCCTTGCGATCGCCGAGAGCGAGGCCGTAGGCGTACCTCGCATCGGGTCCGAGGACGTGAAAGCGCCAGGGATTGGTGAGGCGATGGTTCGGGGCGAGTACGGCGGCGTCGAGCAGTGCCTCGATCTCCTCGCGGGAGACGGAGCGGGCGGTGAAGCGCTTGATCGAGCGGCGGTCCTGAATTGCGTCAGTGATTGGCATCCGATCAAGGTAATCGTCCGACCACAAAAAGCAGGTCAGGGCTTCAACGCGCGCTCGAGGACGGAGTCGATACCCTGCTGTGCGTCGCGTGCCGTCGGTCTCACGACGATATTTGGAGCAATGCCGACGCCCTCGAATATCTTGCGCGCAGGCGTGTACTCGATCCACTCGGAGAGCTGGTAGGTCCATCCGTTGGGCAGCTCGCGCACGATCGGCGCGCCGGAGGCCCCTGCCGTGGTGTCACCCACGATAGTCACTGATGGCTGTGCCTTCATGGCCAGCACGAAATTCTCCGCGGTGCTGAAGCTTCGCCGATTCGCCAGCACGGTGACCGGACCGGGAAAGTGACGCGTACCGACCGGGCTCACCGTTTCCGGCGTGTAGTCCGTGAAGTCGGCATGCCCGGGACCATTGCGACGGCGGATGTACCCGAACACGCGACTGCGATCAGCGAAACGCCCAGCAACCGCCGCTGCCAGATCGTAGGTGCCGCCAGCGTTGTTTCGTACATCGATCACGAGGCTGCGCGCCGACCCGAGCCCCTCGAGCGCCTCATCCATCTCGGCGTCCCAGTCGCGTCCGGAAAAATCGGCGATGTACACGTAGCCGATCGTTGGCGTGGCCATACCATAGCGGAGATGCCGGCCAGACGTGAATCGCGACGCCCCCACGTATTTGTCGAAGACCAGCCCGGGCGAAAAGTATGTGGGAATGGTGTCGGAGTGTGCCATCACGCGGATCGTGTTGTTCGTCACGCCAGTCGGCGTGATCGATACATGCACGTCGTTGAGCTCCGCGAGCATCTTGCCAAGAACGGTCGCGAACTGCTCGTCGGTGGTAGCGGCGATGGCGTAGGGCCGATAGTGTGCGCCGAGCGAATCCCAGTTGACGTGTTTGAGCTCGAAGAACGAGTAGTGCAGATCGAACTCGCGCCATACGTCATCAAACACGACGGCGTGATCGGTGCCCGCGTCCGCGCCGACGAAGGAATCCGCTGAGCACCCGGCGCCCATACTCGACGCAGCCAGGGCAGCCAATGCGAGCGCGAGGCTCCACGCTCGCCTCACGGCGCTCCCCCGCCAAACCGCGTGACGATGCCGACGGACAGCGTCTGCGAGAGCGTGCGGACAGGCTGCACGTCGTCGTAGCGAAGCGCCGAGAACCGATAGACGTACACGGCGGCCACGCGTCGCGTTTCATTCTGCGCGAAGGAGATTGCGCCATTGGCGCCGCGCAGGGTTCCCACTGATACGAGGCGCTGCTGGGTCGCCGCATTCTGCTCGTTGATGGCCGAGTATGAATGTGCGACGACGGCGGCCAGTGGCGTGGAGAAGTGAACACGGGCTGTGCCGCCCAGCAGTGGCTGCCGCCACGAGATGGCCGGGCCGATGGCGGTCGTTGCGAAAACGAAGTTGGACACGCGTCGCGCGGGGTCGCGATAGTCATGCTGCGTCAGCGCGACCGCCGTCCCGACGTCCATGCCGAAAGCAAGCTCCCCGAGCGAGGGCGGAACGACGTCGAACCGGCGAAGCAGGCCCGCGTGCCACTGGCCATCCGCGAGGCGTTCGGTGGCCGGCGCACTGCCCGACGACGATTCCAGCGATCGAGTACCGCCGCTCAACGATGATTCGAGTGAGAAGCGTCCGAACGCTCGTTCGTAATCCAGGGCGATCAGGCCACCACGTCCACCGAATCGCAGCGGCGAGGCGGACAGGTCGCGGCGTTCATTCCAGACCAGGCCGGCGGAAATGCCGAACCGCGATGCGGTGACGCAAGCTGGCGCGCTCGTCGATTGCGAGCGTACCGCGTGCGCGCACAGCAGACACATAACCGCCGCAGTCGTCGCGGCGCTCAGTCGCATCATGTGTAACCAGGACGTCTGTTCGAGGTGCTTCGAGCTCTCAGGTAGGCGAGAGAGCCGCACGGCAGAGAAGCCTTACCCTGGGGCAGGGGTAGCGTCACGCGTGTCGATAGAATGACGACCCAGCGAACGCGACGTCAATTCCAGCGAACTGGTCCAGGAAAACGACAGGCTGTATGCGAGGCAGGTCGCCGTGTCGCGCGAATTTCGCGGCGATCAGATCGCTAACGATGCCTTTGCACGCCCGTCCACTTGCAAGCGTCGGTGCTGGCGCGATTCGGATCTCATGTATCTCAGCTACTTGCAGGAGGAGTCATGTATCACGGAACCAAACGTCATTCGACTTTCGCGATGGTCGCTGCGGCGACCACCATGCTCGCCGCCGCGGCGTGCACCTCGGACACGACCAACGTTGTGACGCCGGTTGCGTCGTCCATCGCCCTTAACACCGGAAGCGACGCACAAACGAGCGTTGTCGGAACGGCGCTCGGCCAAGCCATCGCGGTCCGCGTAACCGACGGAAACGGCACTGCGGTGCCCGGCACGACAGTGACATGGACAGTCGCGAGCGGTGGCGGTACGGCGGATGCGGCGACCAGCACCGCGGACGCGACAGGTAACGCGACGGTTCACTGGACGGTCGGTACCGTTGCCGGTGACAACACCCTCACCGCGACGATTCCGGGCGGACAGACCGTGACTGCCCACGCGACCGCTACCGCTGGACCACTGTCCGCGATCACCATCGTGAGCGGCAACACGCAGACCGTCGCGGCTGGTGGCGTCACGGCACCCTTTGTGGTCATGGTGGCAGATCAGTATGGAAACGCCCTGACCGGGACGACGGTCACGTGGACCGTCACTGGCGGCGGCACCCTGAGCGCCCCGACGTCGGACTCGGATGCGTCAGGCAAGGCGCAGCTCACGCTGACCACAGATGCGGCACCAGCCACCTACACGGTGACCGCGACGGTGGGAACTCTGGCCCCGGCAATATTCACCGTGACTGCCAACTAGGGCGCACTTCGCGAGCGCTGGACATTCGACCCGCTCATGATGGGCCTGGTGATGGCGATCGCGCGGCAACAGTCGCGCGCTCGCCATCACTTTGCGCGATCGCCTTGGGCGACCGACGACGCGATGGGGCGACACGGCAGCGAGCAATTTGCCATTGACCTCTGGTCCGGGGCACCTTACATATCGGTGCAGTGCTGATAATTCAGCATTTGCGACGCAATGCGCGTCCAGCCCACCTCAGGAAGATCGCACTGCTCATGAACATGCCCTCGCGTGCAACACCTCGGTCTGTCCAACGGACCGGTATCAACCCCGCACGATACGGCATGGCGCGCCGATATTGGCAGTGCTTCGCGGGCCTCGGCGGTCTGTTGCTGATCGCTAATCCATCACCCGCTCGCAGCCAGAGCGCTCCGCCGGCGTCGGCCGGTCTCATCCGGGGGATCGACAGTCTCTTCTCCTTTGCGAGCAAGACGGCCCCAGGATGCGCCCTCGGTGTCGCAAGGGCGGGCAGGCCGATTTTCCAACGGGCTTACGGGATGGCGGATCTCAACCACGATATTGCAAACACGCCGTCCACCGTCTTTGAGACCGGCTCGCTCGCGAAGCAGTTTACCGCCGCCGCCGTGCTGCTCCTGGTGCACGATGGCAAGCTGGCCCTGGACGATGATATCCGGCGTTACATCCCCGAAGTGCCCGACTTCGGCACGCCCATCATGATTCGGCATCTCCTTACCCACACGAGCGGGCTCCGCGAACAATGGAGCCTGCTCGCACTCGCAGGGAACCCGCCCGGAACCCAAGTCCACACATTGGCCACGATCGTCGATCTCGTGTCGCGCCAGCGTGGTCTCAACTTCTCGCCAGGCGAGGAATTCTACTACACCAATACCGGCTACGCGCTGTTGGCCGTCGTGGTGGAGCGAGTGAGCGGGCGCTCAATGGAGCAGTTCACCCACGAGCGGTTGTTCCAGCCGCTCAGGATGACCAACACCCACTGGCGTGAGGACTTCCGGACTATCGTCCCGTTGCGTGCCACGGCGTACAGCCCAGCGTCTCCGCACGGCTTTCGCGAGAACATGCCCTTCACGAATGTGTACGGGAACGGCGGGCTGTACACCACGATTGGAGACCTGCTTCGGTGGAACGCCTTTCTCGATGATCCGTCGGCAATTGCGGGAGGCCGAGCGCTCGTGGACACGTTACAGGCTCCCGGTCATCTGCGAAACGGAGCGCCACTCACGTATGCGTTCGGCCTCGAAGTCGCCACGAACAATGGAATGCGGAGCGTCTCGCATGACGGCTCCACGGCCGGCTATAAAACCTGGCTCGGACGATATCCGGATCAGGGTATTTCCGTGGCGATGCTCTGCAACCACGGTGGCATAGATCCAGTGCAACTCGGCCTTCAGGTGGCCGCCCGCGTTCTCCAATGGGCAGGTCATCCGGTGCCGGTCGTCGCTGCGGTGTCGCAGCGAGTAGCGTCGCCTGGGAGCGATGGCCCGAATGTCGAGCGAAACCGAGGCCAATGGTGGAACCCGGTCACGGGCGAACTGGCCCAGACGCTCAATGGCAGGGACAGTGCGAGATTCGTTGCTGTGCGGCCCCCGAACACTGGAGCCGCTGCGCTCGCCGAGTACATCGGGACGTACTATTGTGCAGAGCTGGAGGTGCGTGTGGCTGTAGCTCGCCAAGGCGACGCGCTCGTCGTACGACAGCGCTTCGGAACCGATTGGCAACTCCAGGCGACATTCGCGGATGGGTTCACCACGCCGTTGCGGGGAACGACGGCTTTCGTTTTCTCACGCTCTAGCACGGGGCAGGTGGACGGCTTTGGGGCATGGGCGGGGGGCGCGCGCAATATCCGATTCGTGCGCGAGTGACCGCGTTCGCCAGCGCAACGCCGAATTGGGGTATCCACCGCCGTCAAATGAAGACGCGGCACCGATTGGTCAGGCGACGCGGCTTCGCGGCGGCATGGCAAGGATCCGTCCCACGCAGGCGAGATAGTCGTCGGCACTGAACGGCTTCAACACGATTCGCTCCGCCGGTGGAAGCGCGGCACGGTCGATCTGCTCGCCAACGGCATCGCCCGTCATGACGATCACGCGGTCAGACAATGCGGGACGTTCGTTCGCAATCCATTCGAGGAGGTCTCGTCCGCTCACCGTCCCAGGCATGCGAAGGTCGGTGATTACCAGATCGAAGTCGGCGCCGCGCAACGCGTCGCGTCCCTTTTCGCCATCGGAGACGGCGGTGACGTCCGCGCCGATGCGCGCCAGCAACCGGCGCTGCACTTCGCGAATGGCGGGTTCGTCGTCCACAACCAGGATATGGTGTCGTGCCCGCGGGACCGCCTTGGGAGCGGAGAGTGTCAGCGGCGTTGCCTCGGCGGGGGGGACACTGTCGGCGTCATCGGACGTTACCGCAGCCGCTTGCAGGCGCAGAATTACGCGAGCGCCACCAGGCCCCACGTTCTCCGCCGATGTGGATCCGCCAAACTCGTGCACGAAGCGATGCACGAGGGACAGACCGAGCCCCGTTCCGGCGCCCACGGGCTTGGTTGTGTAGAAGGGGTCGAATGAGCGGGCGGGATTCTTGAAACCCGGGCCGTCGTCGGTGAAGGTCAGGGCGATCATGCCCCCTTCGCGGCTCGCCTCGATTCGCAACTGGCTACCGGAGAACTCGGTCATCGCGTCGAGGGCATTGTTCATCACGTTGATGATGGCCAACTCGAGCTTTTGCTGCGAGGCGAGTACATGCAGGTTGGCCGGAACAGCCACCTGGATGGTCTTCCCCATCTGCGTGAACGCGTGCCGCCTCAGACCGATGGCCACGTCGACGGTGCTCGAGAGCGGCACCGGTCCGAGCTGCGAGGACGCTTCGCGAGAGAAGTGCAGGAGATTCCGAACGAGATCGCGGGCACGAATGGCTTCACTGATCAGCGGAGTCACCGTGGCTCTGAGCGCGGCAACGTCAATACGATCCGATGCCGAGAGATCCGCGTCGAGACACTCTGCCAGGCCCAAGACGCCGGCGAGAGGGTTGTTGAGTTCGTGCGCGAGGCCGGCGATCATCTCGCCCATGGCGCTCAGTTTCTCGCGCTGCACCAGCTCATGCTGGGCGCGTCGCAGGTCTTCCAGGGTGCGGACGAGCGCGTCGTTCTGCGTTGTCACTTCGTTCTGCGATGAACGGACGCGCTCGGCCATGCTGTCAAAGCTGTCCGCGAGCAATTGGAACTCCTGATACCGTTGCGTTGCCACCTGCACGTGATCCGCGCCATCACCTAATGCCCGCACCGCGGCAGAGAGATCGTCGATGGGGCTCATGACACGGCGCCGCAGCATCTGCGTCAAGAGCGCGACGATCAATCCCCAGAGCAACGCCAGAATGATCATGACACGCTGGAGGCTCGCGAGCTCATGCCCGCGCGCTGCCCGATCCGCGCGCAGTTGTTGTTCGCGAGCGGCCATGAACGTGCGAACCGCGTCCTGCAATCGCGATGCACACTCCGTGAGCGCCAATACCTGTTGCCGCGCGTCGTCCGGATCATTGCGAAGCGAAAGATCAAATGCGTGCTGGGCAGCAACTTCAAATGTCTG
>JBDUCM010000161.1:0-11329 GCA_040003455.1 bacterium | reverse complement strand
GTGACTTCCGCGAGGCGGCGTGCGATGTCGTGCATGCCGAACCGATCGTCCTCTTCCGCACGCCCTTCGACGATGACGGCACCGTTGAACCGCCGCGCGACACCTTCGATCCGGCGCGCGAGGTGGTCCGCTTGTCCCGATTGAAAGACGAGGGGGACGGATCGCGCAACACCGTCGGCCATTACGGCGCGAAGCGTGGCTACGGTTGCGATGGCGCTACCTTCCAGCAGGGACTCAATGGACTCGCCACCTTGAATCGTATGCCCGAGCCACCCCGCCCACCGGGCATTGGCGTAGGTCACCACCATGTCGCGCGAGAGTAAAAGCACGCCGACGTCGAGTTCGTCGAGCAGTGCCGACGCGCCGTGGTCGACCTGACGAGGCACCGGCGCTGCGACTCGTGGGCCTGATCCTGTCTCAGCAGTGTTGAACCGGGGAGTATGCCGAGAGGTCACGGGGAACGATGCGCTCGCTCAGTATGTTGCGGCCGTGACCTGCCGCGCCACGGATACACCGGCACCGGCCGGAATATCCACGCCGCGCTGGTGGCGCGCCGCGGCCAGGAGCAGTCGCGCGTCCTCATTGCTGAGCGACGGCAGGTACACGACACCGGATACGCCGCTCTCTTCGGGAGGCCGTTCGTCATCGGTGCGACGTGAGAAGCTCACCGCCTGCACCGGCGTACTACCGAGCACACTGTCACGAGACCATTCATCCAACAGTGTGGGGTTCAGCAGCACGCTTTCGACCACGATCAAGTGCGGCTCGAACGCACGCGCGGCGTCCGCTACCGCAGCCTTGCCAACGACCGGTTCACAGTCAGCGCCGGCGTCGCGAAAAAACCGACAGAGGTGCTCACTGAGGTACTGGTGTCGTCCAATGCACATCACTCGCATGCTGGAATATACTCTGCGGGCGACGCGATGTTCACCGAGCGATATGGCACGTCCTCAGCCGAGTTGTTCGAGTGCATCATGTAACATTTCGGCTGTGATGGGCCTCACATCCCGCTCGCGGGACATGGCTCGCATCACAAGCGCGCTCAAAGCCGGGCTGACATCGGCGAAGAGTACATGAGGGGCCGGCGGTGTTTCTTCGAGGACCTTCGCGATGAGAGCGATAGGCGTCGCTGCTTCGAAGGGCAGCCTGCCGGTGAGGCACTCGTAGAAGACGACACCAGCCGAATAAATATCAGCGCGAACGTCGATCTCGTCTCCGAGCAACTGCTCCGGGGCCATGTATTCCGGCGTGCCGATGACCATTCCGGCTTGCGTGAGGCCCTGCGCCGGGGCGCGGGTCGCCATTCGCGCGATGCCAAAATCCATGACCTTGAGCGTTCCGTCCCGCTCCACGACCATGTTCTGGGGCTTGATATCCCGGTGAATGACGCCGGCCTCGTGCGCGACTTCGAGCGCACGACTGAGTTGCTTGGCGATTGGCAGCAGGACGTGACCCGGCAAGCGGCCGCGCTGGCGTATCAGCTCCTTGAGCGTCGTGCCTTCGACGAATTCCATCGTAATGAAGTAGAGGCCCTGCGATTCGCCAAAATCATGCGTGCGGACGACGTTTCGATGCGAGATCTTGCGCGCGAGCCGAATCTCGCCCTTGAAGCGTTCAAGCGCCGTCTCGTCCGCCGCGAGCATCTCGGGCTTGAGGGTCTTGATGGCAACGACCTCCTGCAACTCGCGATCGACGGCGCGATAGACGGTACCCATGCCGCCCGCGCCGAGAACGCCCTTGATGTCGTACCGCACACCGAGAGACTGACCAGGTTTGAAGGCGTCGACGGAGCGCGGCGCGGCGCCGGGAATCAACGTGGTGGCGTCGCCGTCCAGGACCAGCGCCGCGGTTGCCATCGCGCGGCCGCCGCCGAGGAAGTCCACGAGTGCCTGCTTGTCGCGGAGATCGCCAAGGAGACGCCTGACGGCATCGGCGAGCGTTCCGATTTCGTCGGCGCCGCTGGCCGGGATTTCCGCGGCATAGTCGCCATCCGCGGCGCGTCGGGTGGCGCTCACGAGCGCTGTGACTGGGCGGACGATCTGGCGAGTAATCGCGCCAGCGACGACAAATGCCGCCACGAGTCCCAGCGCGGCGGTCAATAGCAATGTGCGCCGAAGCGCATAGAAACCGGCCAATTCGTCATCGAGCGAGCGCATGGAAACGAAACCGCCCACCGGAGAGCCGCCGGCGCTGAGCAGGGGCGTTCCCTGCCCCACGTATGCCTTGCCGCCGATGTCCAGGTCCGTTCGGTCGCTCGCAACCCCCATCGCCGCGGTCGTGCGCGGCTTCGCCGCGCTGTCTGCGATGCCACCCAAGGGCGCTGGGTTGACCGGGCGCATCACGCGCTCGCCGATATCGCGCTGAAGTCTGGCGCGATCGGACGCCTTGACGGTTGCCCCGGCAATTCGCGGAGCGCCGCTGGTGTCGATGACGTAGAACGCGACGTCACTGCCCGTCGCCGTTCCGATGGCATGCGCGAGCGAGTCACCGACCTCCTGAGCGGCCATGATCACGCCAATTACGCTATTGAGATCGTTGAGATTTCGACGGAGCGGGACGGCGACGAGTTGAACGACCGCGGAATCGCCGCTCACACCAAAACCGCTCATGGTGTGGCCCTCGAGCGCACCCCGAATGAGTGGTGATTTGGACAGGTCGGCGCCGTGGGCATTTCGCTTGTCACTTCTCGCGAGCAGCGCACCAGCCGAATCCGTGATTTGAACCCAGCGTGCCCCGCTCGTCAACACGGCTTCGCCCGCCTGGTCGAAGGCGTTGTTACCCGACGAATCAGTGAAGATGGTGGTGACGACGTCGCGATTCTCCACGAACACCCCGATCTTGCCGGCAAGCTCCTTCTGTCGCGCCTGCAGTTGATCCGCGATGCGCAGGTTGGTCTCCGTCAGGCCGCGCTCGATGGCTCGTTCGGCCGACGCCCGCGTCGTCGCGGAACTCACGGCCAACGTGACCAGGAGTAGTGACGTGACGACGGCGGCGATACCAATGAAGATCTTGAGTGAGAGACCGAGCCGGGGCATGAATAGGGTGTGGGAGAGTGCCGCCACTGAAGCCGTGCGCTTTTGTGGCGACGGCCGGTCAGTATCGATCGCCGTTGGCGTTGGTGTATTCCTGGCCGAACTTGTTCTTGTGCTGCACAAAGCGGTATCCGCGGGCGTCGAGCTCAATGCGGCCAACCGGCAGGCCGGCTGCGAGTACGGTGACCTTCTGCGAGACTTCGGGAGCGCGGTCGTGCCAGATGTGCATGGTATAAGTACCGGCCGGGACCGATCCGATGTGGAACCGGCCATCGTCACCCGCTTGCGCGAAGTAGGGCGTGTTCAACACGACGACATACCCCGTCATGCGGGGATGAATGTTACAATAGATTGGAAACACCCCCGCTTCCTTGAAGACCTGGTCGTGCGTCCGTCCCCGCGGATAGACGCCCGTGTCGAATGCACCGTTCTGCGCCTTGGAGAAGACGTTGTGGCTGAACGAATCCTGGTTTGGAAACTCGATCTTGCTCCCTTCGGAAACTGCGCGGACGCGCGGCGTGAATTGCCTGCGCTCCAGTTGGATCGTCGCGACGGTGGGCGCGAGACGCTTGACTGGCGCAGTCGGCTCGAGCCACACGGTGACGTCTGTCAAGTCCTCCGTTTGCTCCCCCTCGCGTTCCTTCAGGCTGACCTGTCCATTCACGGAGCCCTGTGCTGACATCGTGGACGCGGGCACGAGCAGCACGAACAGGAACGACAGCCGACTGATGCGTCCGGATATTCCAATCATCTCTCCTCCTACGGCTAGCCTCATGACTGCACGCAACGCGGACGAATCCCTGAAGAGTGGGGCGCGACGGCCCGCAGCGTCAAGCACTGCCCGGATTGTGATACTGGCGCTTGGAGCAATTGGAATGTTTTCAGCACGGTCCGGGGCGCAACGAGCGCCTACGCCGGCGGTCCGCGATTCTCTTCGCGAGGCCGCTGCGGACACGCTGGCCGCCCGGCTGCGTCGCGCGGAGGAGGCCATCGCGCTGCTGCAACAGCAGCTCGGCGAGCAGACTGCGTCGGGCGTATCTACCCGCAGCCGCATGCAGTTGGAGGTGAATGGCCGCGTGGTAGTGAATTCGTTCCGCAATGAGCGCCGCGTGAACAATGTGGACGATCCGCAGTTCGTGCGCCCCGATTCTGCGTCGGCGCTGGCAATCGGCTCCCTTGGAATGGCGATTCGTCAGACATCACTCGGCGCGGTCCTGAACGCGCGTGACGTACTTGGCGGCCATTTTATTGGCGACATCGACGTTGATTTCTATGGGGGACAGCAGCCGAGCAGCGGTGGACGCACCTTTCCACTGCTGCGGATCCGCACGGCTCGGGGGACTGTACGCTGGGCACATGGTGAGTTCATGGTCGGCCAGGAATCGCCGCTCATCGCTGGCCTCAATCCGCTGTCGCCGGCGGCAGTGGGCACGCCGAACTTTGTGACGGCAGGTAATCTCTGGCTTTGGCTTCCGCAAATTCGCGGAACCATCGAGGCCGGAAGTGGCGTCCGTATCGCGCTGCAGGGCGCCGTCCTCGCACCCACAACCGGTGACGCGGCAGGCGCGTTCGACACGGATGCCGACCCTGCAGAGCGATCCGAGGTGCCAGCGTCCGAGGCGCGAGTTCGTGTACGCTGGGGAGAGGATGATCGGGCGAGTGAGATCGGTTGCGGAGGACATCTCGGGTACCTCGCTCTCCCCGGTGCCGCCTCCGCACGGACGTATGCCGCTGCATGCGACGCGCGTGTGATCGTCGTTCCCGGTGTCGAACTCCGAGGGGAAGGGTATTCCGGGCGGGGTCTCCGCGGACTGGGTGGCGGCGGCATTTCGCAGAACGTGAACCGCGCGGGCGGGCCTTTGGATGATCGGGGCGGCTGGGCACAGGTCAACGTGGACATGTCCTCCGTGTTGCGGATCGGCGGAGGTTGCGGTGCCGATGAGCCTCGCGAGGCAGATGTTCCCGCTGGCGGGCGTCTACGCAATCAGTCGTGCGCGGGGTACGCACTGGTCCGTCCGACTGGACCCATGTTTGTCGGCGCCGAAGTTCGCCGTATCACCACGCGGTACACTGCCGGATCAGTGACAAACAACCACTTGAATCTTGCGGTCGGATTCGAGTTTTGAGCGCGTCGCTGGCGCACGTCGATTGGCGACGGTCCGCCGGGCACGCGGCGGCCCGGTTCACAATTGGCTCGGGCCGGTTCCGACCGGCTTCGGTACCTGTGTCTCCGCACTTGCGGGTAGCTTGAGGCGGAAGGTACTCCCAACCCCCATCTCGGATTCGATCTCGAGGGTCCCCAGCAGCATTTCCGCGAGCCGTCGCGAGATGGGCAGTCCCAGGCCTGTTCCTTCCGTGAGTTGCGTCTTGCCCAGTTGCACGAACTCGTCGAAAATCTTCTCGCGATCGCTCGCCGCGATCCCCTCGCCCCGGTCGATCACTTCGATCACGATCCCACCGTCCACACTCGGCGTGGATCGCACGCGAATGGGCTGACCCTTTCCAAACTTGATCGCGTTCGAGAGCAGATTGAGCAGAATCTGGCGCAACCGGCGCGGATCGCTCACCAATTTCAGGGGCTCTCCATCGTGCTCGATGGCAAGCGTGGAGTTGTACTGGTCGGCAAGAGGCCCGACGGTGACGAATAGGTCTTCGATGAGGGCGGGGAACACGACCGGCTGCAACCGCAGGTCGATCTTTCCCGCCTCGATCTTCGAGAGATCGAGCACGTCATTCACCAGCTCGAGAAGGTGTTTGGCCGCACGATGCGTGCGCGTAATGCCTTCCACCTGTTTTTCGTTCAACGGTCCGTAGATGTTCTCAAGCAGTAACGTGCTATAGCCAAGCACCGCGTTGATCGGTGTCCGCAGTTCGTGGCTCATCGATGCGTAAAAACGACTCCGCGCCGCCATGGCGCGCTCCAACTCGACTTGCCGTTCAGCAAGTTCCGTGTTGAGCCCCTTCAACTCCGACATCGTCTCCGCCAATGCCCGTGCCTGCGCCTGCAGTTCCTGTTCGGCTCGACGCCGGTCAGAGATGTCCCGAAGGATCAGCGTGAAGGTGCGCTTGCCTTGGAGATCGAGACTGCTCGCCGTCGCCTCCAGCGGAAAACTCTCACCCGTCGTGCGCACGCCCGTGAACGCAAAGACGTGCTCGCTGTCCAGTTGCTGCACTTCGGATCTCGACGTGTCGTTCCGCTGCTCCGCTCGCCCCGTAATCCTGTTCAATGTCTCGTTGGACACCTCCTCAGCGAGGTATCGGCGAACATTCCCGCCGATGGCCGTGGCCGCGCCTTCGCAAAACATCCGTTCGGCTGCCGCGTTGAAGAGCATGATCGTGCCGTCCCCGTCAAAGGCGACGATCGCGTCCATCGCACTCGCGACAATCTCGGAAAAACGTGCCTCGGACTCGTAGATCTCGCGCATGTGCCGGAGTTCAAGTTCACGTCGTTGTCCGTCGGCCAACAGTTGCTGCTGAACCGCCAGCTGCCGCTGCTTCTGATACAGGTCGACGAAGACGTTGACTTTGGATCGCAGGATATCCGGATGGAATGGTTTCGCGAGGTAGTCCACCGCACCGGCGGAATACCCCTCGAACACGTACTCCTCGTCCTTGCTGATGGCAGTAAGGAAGATGATCGGGATGAACTTCGTGCGTTCCCGCGACTTGATGAGCCGCGCGGTCTCGAAGCCGTTGATGCCGGGCATCTGGACGTCGAGCAGGATCATGGCAACATCGTGCGTAAGCAGCATGCGGAGTGCCTCATCTCCGGAACTGGCACGGACGAGGATCTGCCCCAAGGGCTCAAGGAGTGCCTCGAGCGCGAGCAGGTTTTCGGCGCGATCGTCCACGATGAGGATCTCCACCGCCGGCAGATCCACGTCAACGCCATCCACCGGCGCACTTACCGGATTGGGCAACCCCGCTGCCTTGGGTATCGTGACTTCGCTCATTGGGGCCCTCGTACTGGCGACCCCGCGGGGAGTGACACCACGTATCTCACGAGTTCTTCGATTGGCATGACGATGGCGCTCGGCACGGCGCGGGCGGCGGCAGCGGGCATCGTGGCACTTTCCGCCGTGTCCGGATCCTGAACGAGCACCGCACCACCGCGGGCAGCGATGCGACGCAAGCCATCGCTACCATCGTCATTGGCCCCGGTGAGCACAACGCCCACAGTTCGAGGGCCATAGCTTTGCGCGGCCGATTGGAATGTTACGTCGATGGATGGACGGCTGAAACGCACCGGTGCTTCGGTGCTCAGGGAAAAGTGTCCAGGCTCGACCAGTGTGTGGTAGTTTGGCGGCGCCACGTAGATGCGGCCATTCTCGAGCGGCATCTTGTCTTCCACCTCCTCCACCGGAAGCTCCGTTCGCTCCTGCAGGAGCGCTCGCAGCAGCTGGTCGGAATCCTTGTGGCGATGTTGCACGAGCGTGACCGCCATCTGGAAGGTTTTCGGCAGCCCACTCACGAGCGTGCGCAACGCGGCCAGGCCACCCCACGAGGTGCCTACCACGACAAGGTCGTAGCTGCCACGGCGGTCACTGGTCATCAATGCGTCTTCCGGTAGAGCTTTTCGGTGTGGCTGAGCTTCTCGTAGCAGGTCTCGAACTGCGAAAACTTCAACGATTCCTTGCTGCCGAGTGCAAGAATCCCGAACATGACGAGCGAGTCGTAGAACAGCCGATGCACACGATTCTGGAGCGTCTTGTCAAAATAGATCAGCACGTTGCGGCAGAAGATCACGTGAAATTCGCTGAAGGACCGATCGGTGACCAGGTTGTGCTGCGAGAACACGATGTTCCGAGAAAGCGTCGGCGCGAAGAGAGCACCGTCGTATTTGGCGGTGTAATACTCCGAAAACGAGCGAAGTCCACCGGCCTTTATGTAGTTGTCCGTGTACTCCTGCATTCGATCGAGTGGGAAGATCCCCTGACGGGCGCGCTGCAGGACCAGGTCATTGATGTCCGTGGCATAGATTCGCGCGCGGTCGTAAAGGCCTTCCTCCTCGAGAAGGATGGCCATGGAAAACACCTCTTCCCCGGTGGAACAGCCCGCATGCCAGATGCGGATGAACGGGTAGGTTCGCATCAACGGAACCACACGCGCGCGAAACTCCCGGTAGAAGCTCGGGTCGCGATACATCGCGGTGACGTTGACCGAGAGGTCGAGCAGCAGGCGCTCCATGGCGTCGTGATCGTGGAGAATGTGCGCCTGCAGCTGCGAAATGGTGCGCAGCCCCTCGGCATCCACCCGCTTCCACAGGCGACGGCGGATGGATGCAAAGGCATAGGAGCGGAAATCGAAACCGTAGTGTCGAAAGACGCCCTCCAGCAGCAGCTCGATCTCGATCCGCTCGAGCTCGGAGTCATGATCATACGCGCGTTCGGAATCGGAGGCCCGTGTCGTCACCGGTACAGCCACACCCGCATGAGGCTCAACAGCTGCTCCGGATCGACCGGCTTGGTGATGTAGTCCGACGCGCCGGCGGCGATGCACTTCTCGCGATCACCCTTCATCGCCTTGGCTGTCAGCGCGATGATCGGAAGGGCCTTGAGCGCAGGGATCTCGCGAATGGCTCGCGTCGTCTCGTAGCCGTCCATCTCCGGCATCATCACGTCCATCAGCACGATGTCGAAGTCCTGCCGCTCCCGGAGGAGCGCGATGGCATCCTTGCCATTCTCGGCAAACGACACCGCCATGCCGTGATCTTCCAGCATGCTCGTGAGCGAGAAGATATTTCGAACATCGTCATCAACGATGAGCACGTGCTTGGCGGCGAAGACCGCATCCGTATTGTGGAGACGCTCCAGCATCCGACGCTTCGTTTCCGGCAACTTCGCCTCAACCCGGTGCAGAAACAGGGCAGTCTCGTCGAGCAGGCGCTCCGGCGACTTCACGTCCTTCACGATGATTGTTTCTGCGAACTTGCGAAGCTTTGTATCCTCTGCCGGGGAAAGATCCTTGCCGGTGTAGATGATGATTGGCAAATCGCGCATGGCCGGATTGGCCTTGACGGTTTCGAGGAGCTCGAACCCGTTCATGTCACGCAAGCCCAGATCCAGCACCATGCAGTCGAAGCGCCCGCCCGAGAGCTCCCGGAGCGCGTCCTCGGCAGAAGCGACGGCGGTGATTTCCACATCCTCGTGTTGGATGAGATCGATCATGCTCTGCCGCTGGCGCTCATCATCCTCGACCACAAGCAGGCGCTTCACCGAGGTGTCTATGAAGTCCGAGATTTTCGCGAACGACTCATCGAGGGCCTCCTTGGTGACCGGCTTCTCGAGATAGGCGAGTGCTCCGGACTTGAGGCCCTGCTGACGCTCGCGTATGCCGGTGATAATGTGCACCGGTATGTGACGAGTCTGAGGATGATGCTTCAGTCGATCCAGCACCGCCCATCCGTCCGTAACCGGCATGTCAATGTCGAGGGTGATGGCGTCCGGTTCAAACCCGTGGGCCAGCTTCAGGCCCGCCTCGCCATCGAGGGCGACAATGCACTTGAATCCCTTCTCGCGGGCCATCTCGAGGAGGATTTTCGAAAAATTGACGTCGTTCTCCACAATAAGGAGCACGCGATCGCCGGCTTCAATGCTATCCCGGTCGTCGTCGATCCCTTCGGGCCTCGGAAGGGATTCGCGAGACTCCTTATCCAAGCCCAGGACGGCGATGGCGGTCCCGCCGCCCGACTGCTCCCATCCCCCAGATTCCGCGGTGCTACGTGTGCGGCCAATTGCTGCCATCCCAGCCGGTGTGCCCCTGGGGCCTGATCGGACTCCGGCCCCATCCACTCCCCATGCATCGCCGCGATCCCTCCGCCGCGAGGAGGACTCCTCACCGCTGAGCGCCGCGTCCTGTTCCACGTAGCGGGCTGGCAGGAAGAGTGTAAAGATGCTGCCACTGCCAGGCGTGCTCTCCACCTTGATCTCGCCGCCGAGGAGTCGCGCAATCTCGCGACTAATGGAAAGGCCGAGTCCCGTGCCGCCGAATTTTCGGCTCGTTGTTCCATCGGCCTGTTGAAAGGCCTCGAAGATCAACTGCTGCTTGTCTTTCGCGATACCGATGCCGGTATCGGATACCGCGAACGCCATCACCGTCTCCGCCTGGTCGAGAATCCGGCTGGCGAAGCGACGACCTTTTTCAGAACGGGCGATCGTCAATTTGACTTCTCCCGCCTCGGTGAACTTGAAGGCATTCGACAGCAGGTTCTTGAGCACTTGCTGGAGTCGCTGGCCATCCGTGTAGAGCGTCGGCGGCAGGTCGGGTCGAATGTCCACCGTGAACGTGAGTCCGCGTTGCTGGGCCACGACATCAAAGGTGCGCTTGCTGAACGACTCGATTTCCCTTGTCGAGACATCAGTAGCGTTCACCTCCATTTTCCCGGCTTCCACCTTGGACAGGTCCAGGATGTCGTTGATCAGATTCAGAAGGTCAGTGCCCGACGAGTAGATCGTCGCCGCGAACTCGACCTGCTTGCTGCTGAGGTTCTTCTCCTTGTTGTCGCTGAGCAGCTTCGCGAGGATCAGCAACGAGTTGAGAGGTGTGCGCAGCTCGTGGCTCATGTTCGCCAGGAATTCACTCTTGTACTTGGAACTCAGGGCGAGCTGTTCGGCCTTTTCCTCCAGCGCGAGACGTGCGCCTTCCACTTCGCGATTCTTCTGTTCGACTTTCTGGTTTTGCTCGGCGAGCAAAGAGGCCTTCTCCTCGAGTTCCTCATTGACCTGCTGGAGTTCCTCCTGCTGTTCCTTGAGGAGCTCTTCGGACTGTCGCAGCGTCTTGGCCTGCGCTTCGAGCTCCGAATTCGACCGTTTGAGCTCATCTTGCTGTGACTGGAGTTCTCGCGACTGACTTTGCAACTCCTGCGTCAGCTTCTGCGACTGCTCGAGGAGTTCTTCTGTCCGCATGCTTGCGCCGATCATGTTCAGCACGACGCCAATGGACTCCGCAAGCTGGTCGAGGAATGTCTGGTGGATCTGACTGAACGGTAGGAAGCTCGCCAGCTCAATGACCGCCTTCACCTCACCCTCGAAGAGCACTGGCAGGACGATGATGTTGCGCGGTGGCGCTTCGCCCAGCCCCGACGTGATCTGGATGTAGTCGTCGGGGACATTCTGCAGCAGGATGGGCTGCTTTTCCAGCGCCGCCTGCCCGACCAACCCCTCACCGATCATGAAGCGATTCCCCACGTGCTTGCGCGCTCGATACGCGTAGCTCGCGATGAGGCGCAACACCGGCACCCCCGCCTCGTTGTCCATGATGAAGAAGGCCCCGTGATGCGCCGACACGAGCGGCGTGAG
>JBDUCM010000312.1:0-3363 GCA_040003455.1 bacterium | reverse complement strand
CCCACAGGCGAGCGTGCCATGAAGCAATCGCACCGTATTGCAGCAGTCCTGATTCTGATCGCAACGTCTTTCCGTCTTGGCGCCCAACAGGCTGCCGCGGCGCCGGTAAAGCCGGTGAAGTCAGTGCTGTTCGTCTGCGAGCATGGCACGGTACGGAGCCTGTTGGCCAAGGTCCTCTTCGAGCAATATGCCGCGGAGGCCGGCTTGCCGATGCAAGCCGTGTCCCGCGGCACACGTGCCGATTCCGTAGTGCCGGGCTGGATGATGAAGGGGCTGGACGCCGACCACGTGACGCTTGGATCGTGGCGCCCACAGACACTCGGCCCCGCCGATCTCGCGAGCGCTGCGTTCGTGGTGTCGTTCGACGTGCCCGTCGCGGCAACGGCCGGCGCGCGGGCGCAACGAGTGCAGTGGGACGGATTGCCGTCGGTGAGCGCCGACTACGCCACGGGGCGAGATGCCATCAAGGTGCGCGTGCACGCGTTGGTGGATTCGCTCAAGCGCGCAAACGTCAAGGCGGCGGCGGGGCGGAAGACCGCGGCCCATTCGGATACCGCACGTCGAGATACACCCACGGCTTGATCACGTAGTAGAGCGTGCGCCCGATCTTCGCGCTCCACCCCTGCATCACGCCCACTCCAAGAAGCTTCATCACGCGCTCGATCGGCCACACCACCAGCCAGATTGCCGCGACGATGACGATTGCCACGGGCCAGAACGGAACCGCTAGAAACGCTACCACCGCCACCAGCGGCGCCAACACCATGCACGGGCCAATGAGAACCATCGTCATCGCCTGATCGCTAGAGAAACGTCTGAAAGCCCGCGCGCCGCACCGGCGTCACGCCTGGCATTGGTTGCATATGTATTGACATCAATATATATCATCATGCCATGCCGACGCGCCCCCCAACACCAACAATCAGCACCCGATCCGCTGCCCAATCCGAATCGCTCGAGTTGATTCGCGTCCTCATTGACGGTCTCAGCCGATCCGCACGCACCCTCGAGCGACGCACGGGCATCACCAACGCCCAGCTCTTCCTGCTCCAACAGCTCGCGGAGAGCGACGGCCTCTCGGTGAATGATCTCGCCGAGCGTGCCGGCACCCAACAGAGCACCGTGTCCGTGGTGGTCTCGCGCCTGGTCCGCGCAAAGCTGGTACGCAAAACGCGCTCGAACACCGACGCTCGGCGCACCGTACTCACGTTGACAACCGCAGCCGTGCGCATGCTCCGCAACGCGCCCGTCCCGCCAGCCACTGCATTGCTCGGCGCGCTCCAACAACTGTCGAGCAGCCAGGCACAGTCACTCGCCGACAGTCTGCGCGCACTCGTTGGCGCCCTCGGTCTCTCGCAACAGCCAGGCCCGCTGCTGTTTGAACCCGACGCGACACGGTCCGCACGCACGCCACGCGCCACGCGGTCCAAGTGACGGGCGATCTCGGTCACGGTGAGCGCCAGTCCACGCTCCCCGTTGCACCCAGTATCGCACCGGCAATCGAAGAGGCAGAGCAAAGCGGCGTGCGCGCGCCAATCGACGTCGATCGCGTAACGCACCGCATCATCGTCATCTCGGCACTCGCCATCGGCATCGCCATTCTCGCCGGTCTCGTGGCGCAGTTGCTCATGGCGTTGATTGGCCTCGTCACCAACGCTGCGTTCTATTCGCGTCTTTCCACGGCGTTCGCCGCGCCAGGCGAAGCGCATCGTGGCCCGCTTGCACTCTTGCTCATTCCCGTGGCGGGCGCGCTGGTGGTTGGCGTCATGGCGCGCTACGGCTCTGCGGCCATCCGCGGTCACGGCATCCCTGAAGTCATGGAACGCGTGCTGTTCGGCGAGAGTCGCATCCCCGCACGTGTGATGTTCCTCAAGCCGCTGTCCGCGGCCATTGCCATCGGCACCGGCGGGCCATTTGGCGCAGAAGGTCCGATCATCGCCACGGGCGGCGCACTCGGGTCCCTCGCGGGCCAGATGCTGCACGTCACCATCGACGAACGAAAGACGCTGCTGGCCGCAGGCGCCGCCGCCGGCATGGCGGCCACCTTCGGAAGCCCGGTGTCAGCCATCCTCCTCGCCGTGGAGTTGCTGCTGTTCGAGTATCGCCCGCGCTCACTGGTGCCGGTGTCGCTCGCGGCCGCCGTCGCCACCGGCGTGCGCATCGCATTCGTCGGATTCTCGCCTGTGTTTCCCATTCCGGTGCTCGTGCAACCGGGAGGGGGAGCGCTTGCCTTCTATACCGTACTCGGTGCGCTCATCGGCGTGGTTGCCGTGGGCATCACTCGGCTCACCTACGGAATTGAAGACGTCTTCGAGATCGTCGGCAAGAAGCTGCGATTGCACTGGATGTGGTGGCCTGCCATCGGCGCGCTCGTCGTTGGAGCCGTGGGCATCATCGAACCGCGCACGCTCGGTGTCGGCTACGACAACATCACCGCCGCACTCTCCGGGAGCATCGTGGGCCGAGCGCTCATCATGCTCGTCGTCCTCAAGCTGGTGTCGTGGTCGGTGTACCTCGGCAGTGGCACGTCGGGCGGAACGCTTGCTCCACTCTTTACAATCGGCGGCGGATTGGGCGCGCTGTTGGGAACAGCCACTGCCGACGTACTACCGGGGCTCGGCATTCAACCAGCCGTTGCTGGCCTGGTTGGCATGGCTGCGATCTTTGCGGGCGCGTCACATGCGTTGCTTACGTCGGTGGTGTTCGCCTTTGAGACCACGCGCCAGCCAATCGGGTTGCTTCCATTGCTTGGTGGCTGTAGTGCGGCGTATCTCACGTCGCTGCTTCTCAGCCCGCACTCCATCATGACGGAGAAGCTCGCGCGGCGCGGCGCGAACGTGAGCGCCGAGTACGCGTCGGACTACTTGACCCATGTGCTGGCGCGCGATGCGGCGAGTCGTCCCGTTGTCACGCTTTCGGCAACTGACACCATTGAACACATGCGCGAGCGTCTGCGCGCAGGTGGCCGCGCGCTCACGCATCAGGGCTTTCCTGTGCTTGATGCGGAGGGGCTTCTGGTTGGCGTGGTGATGCGGCGCGATCTGCTGGATCCCGCGCGATCGCCGGAACAGACAGTCGCTGATGCGATCATGCGCACGCCGGTGGTGGCCTACGCCGACAACACGCTGCGCGATGCGGCCGATCACATGGTGCTCGAGCAGGTTGGCCGCCTTCCTGTGGTCACGCGTGACAACCCGCGCCTGGTCATCGGGATGCTCTCGCGCAGCGACCTTCTCGCCGCGCACGCGCCGCGGCTGCGCGCGGCCAGTATGCGTGTAAGACCGCGGTGGGCGAGCGAGGTGCGCGAGGATTGACATGGTGACGGATGGCGCGTGTTGTGGGCTCTTACGGGGGCCAAAGCAC
>JBDUCM010000160.1:0-11398 GCA_040003455.1 bacterium | reverse complement strand
CGTTCACACTCACGTTCGCGGGCGCATGCAGCGCCGGCGTGTCAAACAATCCTCCGCCGGCAGCCAATCCGCCAATTGGATCAAGTAACACGCTGCCCGCGGCCAACCCACCACTGGTTGCTGCCACCTGGCCGCTGCGAACACGGGAGCACGTCGACCTCTGGTTGCACAGCTATGCTCTGATCTCCGAGGACACGACCCTCGTTCCGTATTTCCGCCGTGGATACCGCGACAAGGTTACCGCGCTCCGGACGCAACGCGGCGTGACATCGCTCATGGATGCAAACCGGCAAAAGTTGCTCGGCCGAATTGCGGTGCAACCGTCATTGCTGACCAACGGCCAGTTCCTGCCGCTCTACTTCGCATCGTGGGATCAGATGCGGCAGACAATCGACCTGTTCGTTCGCAGCAACGGCAATCCGGCATCTGCGAGAGACGAGACCACGCGCACCTACTTCGCCATTCTCGCGAGCGTTGCACAATCGGCCCCGGACCGCGAATGGCTGCGACTGGTCGCCGAGTCGGTGGACGACGAAAGCCGGCGGTTCTATCACGACTATTGGGTGAGCGAATCCAGATCGCATGCGGCGATCGTGTCGCACACCGATTCCCTCTGGCAACGGCAGTGGCGGCCAGCGCTACAGCGATTCCTCAACAACTCTCAGCAGCAGAACGGTGAACTGTACCTCGCATTCCCGCTCGGCGGTGAGGGGCGGACGGTCCACTACGGGAAGCAGGACAACGCCGTGGCCGGCCCCATGCCGGATGCGCTGGCGGAATCGGACATCGCGCTCTACGTGGTTGCACACGAGGTTACCGGCGCGGTAGCCAGTGCCGCGATTGCCGATAACACCACGCCAGCGGATCAGCGGGCCGGCCTGACATCACGGTACGAACAAGCGGCGGCGGTACGCGCTGGCGCATTGCTGCTCGAACGCACGCTGCCGAACACCGTATCCGGATACATGCGATACTACCTCCAGCAATCCGGACGTCCGGCGCCTGCCGATCCCAAGGCTGCGTTCACCGCGGCGTTCACCATTCCAGACGCCATCCGTAACGCGCTCGCGCGGCAGATGGATGTGATCCTGGGGGGGATCTAGACTCGTTCCAGCCTTTGCCGGAACCGCGTGCGGAGGTCCGTCCTGTGCCCGTCTATCCCACCAGTTGGGCGAGCTTATCGAGATCGACATTCCCGCCGCTCAACAGCGCGACGACGTGCTCGGTGCCGGTGAGAGGAATCTTGCCGGTGAGCACGGCTGCCGTTGCTGCCGCCCCCGCAGGCTCCGCGAGCAATTTGCACCGCGACAGCAGCGTCTTCATCGCCTCCACAATCTCCTCGTCGCTCACAAGCACCACATCATCCACGTAGCGCTGCACCACCTCGAAGTTGCGTTCACCGGCCATGGGCGCGGCGAGTCCGTCGGCGATGGTGCTCATGGTCTCCATGCGAAGCGCGGCACCGGCATCGAGGCTCTGACGCATCACCGCCGCCCCGATTGGCTCTACGCCGATCACGCGTGTTTTTGGGCTCGTCTCCTTCACCGCGATCGCGATGCCGGAAATCAGGCCACCCCCACCAATGGGCACGACCACAATGTCCGGCGGCGCCGACTGGTCGAAAATCTCCAGCCCGGCAGTGCCGGCGCCGGCAATGACCTGATCGTCGTCGAACGGATGGACGAACGTGAAACCTTCCGTCTCGGCAAGTTCGAGCGCCTTGCGAAACGCGTCAGCACCGGTGCCGTGCTGAATGACAGTGGCGCCATAGCCGATGCTCGCCGCCACCTTGGTCCGCGAGGCATTTGCCGGCATCACCACCGTGCAACGTACGCCCGCCGATCGGGCTCCCCACGCCATCGCCTGGGCGTGGTTGCCAGCGGAGACGGTCACCACTCCCCGCGAGCGGGCAGCATCGTCGAGCTGGCTCAGCTTGTTCAGCACACCGCGCACCTTGAATGAGCCGGTCTTCTGCACGCTCTCGCACTTCAGATCGAAGCGTGCAATCCCTGCCATGGCGGCAATGGTGGACGAGCCGAACAGGGGGGTCTGGTGCAGGCGGCCGGCAATGCGGGCGCGCGCCTGGCGCATGTCGTGGACGGTTACCATGAGGACACAATAACTGTCTGCCGCTATCTTTCCAGCATGGCCGATGCTCCGCGTCCTCCCGAGGTCCCTGCCCCAATCGACCGCGCGTCCGTTGATCGCGTGCTCGCCCGCGCGCTGGAGCTGCAGTCGTCCACGACGATCGACCCCGAAGGACAGCTCACCGAAGCCCAGCTACTGGCACTCGCCCAGGAGGTTGGCCTGGATCCGATCAACCTGCGCCAGGCACTTGCCGAGGAACGCACGCGCGTTGCCGCGCCGGTGGAGCGCGGCCTCCTCGCGTCGATGTACGGTGGCGCCGGGGTCAGTGCGCAACGCACGGTAAACGGAACACCAGCAGAGATTCTCCGAGCGCTCGACGACTGGATGCAGCGACAGGAAGGGCTCAGCGTCCAGCGGTACCTCGGCGAACGCATCCTGTGGGAGGCGCGGCGCGACGTGGTGGGGCTGGTGCGTCGCGTGGTGAGTGGGCGAGGCCACGCGTTGATTCGTGCGAGCAGTGTGGGAGCAACGGCCATCGCCGTGGACGATCGTCGCGTGCTCGTCCGCCTCGACGCAAACCTCGGCGGCTATCGCACGCTCATGGCGCAGCAAAATGTTGGATTCACCGTCGCCAGCGTTGCCGCTGGCGGCGTGCTCGCGGTCCTGCATTTCCCCATCGTCGCCGGCGTGGCCCTCGTGAGTCTGGTCGCCGGCGGGGGTGCTGCCATCGCGCGATCCTCGCACCGCGAGACCGTGACCCGCGCGCAATTGGCGCTTGAACAGGTATTGGACCGGCTCGAACGGGGCGAGGCAGGACGACCGCCATCGCTCATCAGCATGCTCGCCGCAGCTGTGGGAGGCCGCATCCAACAGCGGTGATCACCGCCATCCAGACGCGGTCAGTACGTCGTTGTTCCGGGGTGGAAGGTCCGCCAGCTGTGCCAGAATTCCTGCGACGCGAAAACCGGGCGAAGCGATCCGCTCGCTCCCTGGCCGCTGAGTGCATACGCCTGGCCGGCACTCACCAGTGAGTCGCCTTTCAACTCGAACCGGACGCGCGGGCCTGGCCGCTCGAACGCGAAGAAACTTGCCTGGTCCGACGCAAGCGCGAGCACGATCGGCGTACCACCCACGTTGTCGTTGACCACCCGTTCGCGACGCAGCCGGTTCCAGTCATACGCCCTGCTTGCACGATTCACCTCCAGCCCCACGACCCACGCCTTGTCGCGCCACGACACGCTATCTGTCCCGGTAAGGCTGCTGCGACTCGCTCCGGTTTCGTAGTCGAATGTCGTGGCATAGTGATCGGCCATCGTCGCATCCGGCTGCATGATCAGGCTGGCCGGATGGAGCGCGAGCCACTGCGCAAGCGTGACCTGAACGCTCGGAATCTCCGGAAGGAAGGCGCCGGTTTTCGCTCCGGCGATAGCCTCGCCGTTCGCTTGTCTCCACCAACTGCCAGTGGTGTTGTCCTCGAACATGGCATTGAAGTGGTCCATGCCGACCAACCGGAACGACTCGGGCTTGCCATCCACAATCGGCGCAAATACGCGACCCGTTCGACACACCGTACAAAAGGTCACGAGCACGGGCGTGCCGCCCACCATGTCGCGCACCTGATGGTGGTAGCCGATGAACTGGATGGGATATGCGCGCGCGTCGCCATGCAGTTCCACTCCCACAACGAGGCGCCCCATCGCCACCGAATTGCGGTCGGCACCACGCATGGTCACGGCGGTGGGCTGAAGGAACATTGCGTCCGCCGACATCTTGAAGTTGAAGGCGTACACTACCATTCCGGCCAGCGCGATGGATAGCGGCGCGAGCACGCGACCCACCCCTCGTTTCCTCAAGACCGCCGGCGCGCCAATGGCGATGAGTACGACACTCACGACGCGAAACGCCCACCGCCACCGATAGAGAAAAAACGCCACGTCGATGCTTTGCATCGTCTGGCTACCGGGCATCGGCATGATGAAGTAGACATTCAGTACCTCGAACACCACCAGCAATAGCACGCCCAGGCAGAAAGACTTCCTCACTAACGAACTCCCGCCACGACGAAGGGCCGGCGCATCGCCCGGTCGGCGAGCCATCCCAGTCCGTGATTGCTGAGGATCACGAGGAATCCGATGATCGTGAGAGACTTCACCTCGCGACGCGAGATCTTGACGACCTCGCGCCGGGCCAGCGACTGCGGCGTGAGATCGCGAAGCGTGGCGTAGGCAAAGAGCAGCGGCAGAACACAGAAGAGCCGAATCGGCACCGCACGGCGCGGAATGAGCAGCAGGTAGCTGCGTGCCTCCTCCAGGTCGTGCCACGCGAGCTTCACCATGGTGGCCAATGCTTCCCGCGTTCCACCGAGGCGCTCGGGCGAGAGAATCAACGCATGGCTGCTGCCGTGTGCCTTCAATAGATCTTCCGGGATATAGATGGAATTCTCCTGTTCGGCATCGGTCGCCACATCCTTCAGGATGTTCACTGTCTGCAGCGCCTCGGCGAATTCCCTGCACTTCTCCCGAAGTACCAGATACTGGCGCTCGCCAATGCTCGGTGCATGCTCGTGCCACAGATCGGTCAGCAGGTACCCCACCGTTCCGGCGACGTAGTAGCAGTATTCCTTGTATTCATCCAGGCTCTGAATCCGGATGCCGTGCGGATACAGCAGCACGAACTTCCGCATGCCGCCAATCATCTCGACGACCCACCGTCTCACGTGCGCCTGCGTACCGGGAGGTAGCGCTCGATAGAGCACGAACACCAGATCGGTGTGTTGGGTGAGACGGACGTGGGCAGGGTCCCCCGCCAGCCCCTCCAGCCTGTTCGGAAAGGCGTCCGCCGCCTCTGCATCGTCAAAGCAGCAAACGAGGGTGTCGAGCAGGGCCGCCTTCGCAGCGGCGGGAAGTTCGGGTTCGTCCTCGAGCGTATCCGCGATGCGGCACAACAGGTACGCGGTGAGCACGGCACTGCCCAGTGCGCCGGGCAGCACACGGATGCTGAGCGCGAACGTCCGGGAAACCGCGGGGAGAATCTCCTTGCCGAATCGTTCAGCGGCCACGAGGCGGCGGGCGTCCCTGGTGTGCCGCGATTGCGTCGATTCGCTGTCAGTGGGCATTAGACTTCTGGTCACACAATGAACATACCCGCAGGGCGTGGAGCAGCCACTCCCTGCCGACTGCCGCTGCGGAGGTCCTGACCACCCATGACTGCGATTTCTCCTCCGAGCAACTTCCGCGGCGTCTTTCGCGACGACGAGCCGGCGCGCGCGGTGTACAGCGAAGCGGCGGGCATCGCGCAGATCATCCCACGGGCCGTCGCGATCCCCGTCGACGCCGATGATGTCGTGGCCCTCACGCAATGGGCGGCGCGCGAATGCATCCCCCTCGTACCGCGCGGATCCGGCAGCAGCATGGCGGGCGGCGCCGTGGGCGATGGCGTGATCGTGGACCTCGGCAGGCTGAACGCCATCGCCCCCGTCAACGTCGCGACGCGCACCATTCGGTGCGGACCGGGCGTGATACGCGACGCCATCGACACGCACGCCCGCGCGCTTGGATTGTCCTTTCCCGTCGATCCTTCCAGCGGCGCCTACTGCACCGTGGGTGGAATGGCCTCCACCAACTCGGCGGGAGCGCACACATTGCGCTACGGCGCCATGCGGAGCTGGGTGCAGGCGGTGGACTGTGTCTTCGCCGACGGTTCGCGCGGCGAGCTGCGGCGCGGTGCTGCGCCGCCCGACACCGCGCCAATCCGTCGGATGCTCGCGGAAGTGGACGCGCTCCTCGCCGCAGAACGAGCGGCGCCTTCGCGACACGCCGTACGAAAGGAATCATCAGGCTATGGCCTGGCCGTGTTCGCGGACAGCGGCGACATGGTGGACCTGATCGTCGGCAGCGAAGGCACGCTCGCGCTCATCGTCGGACTCGAGCTACGCCTCACGCCCGTACTACCAGCAACCGCCAGCGTCCTTGGAGCCTTCGACTCTCTGGACGACGCGGTCGCCGCCGCCGGTTCGGCCACGGTCGCCGGAGCGAGCGCGTGCGAGTTGCTGGACCGCACCTTTCTCGACGTGGCCCGCCGTGGCGGGGCAGCAGTGCCTTCTCCCGAGAATACGGAAGCCGTGTTGCTCGCCGAAGTCGAAGGCGAGAGCACCGAGGCATGCAGCGTGTTGGCAGAGGTGCTCGAACGACATTTCCGCGCGGCCGGGGCGACCACGGTACTTCTCGCCCTGGATCCGGCCACCGAGCACGCGATGTGGGAGCTGCGTCATGCGGCCAGTCCGATTCTCAGCCGACTCGACCCGTCACTCAAGTCCATGCAGTTCATCGAAGACGGCTGCGTGCCACCCGACCGTCTTGCCGAGTACGTCCGTGGCGTCCGTGCCGCGCTGGATCGCCAGGGAATACGTGGCGTGATCTTCGGACATGCCGGCGACGCGCATGTCCACGTCAATCCACTCGTTGACCTCACGCAGCCTGATTGGCGCCATCGGATCAACGGCCTGCTCATCGACGTCACGGCGCTGGCGGCGCGTCTTGGGGGAACGGTGTCCGGTGAGCACGGTGACGGGCGTCTCCGCGCACCCTTGCTGTCACAACTCTGGAGCGCGGAGTCACTCGATCGTTTCGCCACGGTGAAGCGCGCGTTCGACCCGGACGGCCTGTTGAATCCTGGTGCCAAGATCGCCTTGCCAGGTGCGCAGTCGGTTGAGCGTGTGAAGTACGATCCCACCCTGAATCCATTGCCGGCTGCTGCCCGCGCGGCCCTGTCCCGTGTTGAACGCGAGCGCGCCTATTCGCGTCCGCGACTGGAACTGCTGGCAGAGGCCTCGCCTCGCAACACGTGGCCCGAGTCGGCATTGTCGTAGCTCACAGCGCCACATCCCGAGTCCTTGTAGATTTGTCCCCCATCGACCTTTCAGCCTGCGAACCCAACGTCATGACCGTAGCCGCGCCTTCCACTCAGCGTCTGTACTATGAGCCGAAGATCACCGTGCTCTCGCGTCCGGCCTTCACTACGCCGGAACACCTTCCGGTGCAGTGGCAGGGCGGCAGCACCGACGGCGAGCGTCTCGCCGAGTTTGCCGGCCGGCTCTGCTATATGAGCCAGCACAACCCCGCGGGCCGGTCGACGCGGGAGTATCTCGAGAACATCAAGAAGCAGGGACACGGCAGCGTGCTGGAGCACGCCAATTACTCCTTGCTCATCGAGGGGGTGAGCCGTTCGCTGACGCACGAGCTGGTACGGCATCGTGCGGGCTTTGCCTACTCGCAACTGTCACAGCGCTATGTGGACGAGAGCGACGCGTGCTTCGTTGTGCCGCCCGCCGTGGCTGGCGACGAACTGCTTGAAGGCGCGTGGCGCACGCAGATCGACAGCGCGCAGGCGGCCTATGTTGCGCTGGTCGCCCAGCTCATGGAGCGTTATGGCTGGGTGGCCGACAAGATCCATCGCCGGAAGATGGCACGAGAAGCCGCACGGGGCGTGCTGCCCAACTCCACGGAGACGAAGATCGTCGTCACCGGGAACGCGCGCGCCTGGCGCACGATGCTCGAGCTGCGATCCAGCGAGGGCGCCGAACTCGAGATTCGCCGCATGGCACTCGCAGTGCTGCGCGTGCTCGGCGCCGAGGCGCCCGCATTTTTTTCCGACTTCGAGATCTATGAAGCGGAGGATCGTCGCGAGGCGGCGCGCATCAGCTACCACAAAGTTTGAACAACAGCGATATTCTTCATTGCGCGAGAAATCGTGCAACCCTATCTTCGGCGACGCTGCGTGTGGCGTGCGACTGCCGCCCGCGCACAACGACGTGATGAACGCGCGATCGCACAGGATGTTGCCATGCACGCGTGAGCGAGGTCGCTCCGCAACACGCCAGCATCAGGGTGAATTCGCGCGGCAGTGAGCAGGTGGTACGACCGCAGTGCAGCAGACCATATCCGGGATGGAATGACGCGCATCGGTTTCGCGTACAATCAGAAGCCCGAACCCGTCGTTGCCGAGCAGGCGGCAGAGTTCGCGCCCGACGAGGAGGAGCCGCCCAGTAGCGGCTCCGGCTTTGCCGCGCTCGTCGCGCCCGCGCCGTCGGCCAACGATGAATTCGCGGAGTGGGATTCACCGGCAACCATTCACGCCGTTGCCAGCGCCCTCGCCAGGTTCGGCCACGTTATTCCGCTCGAAGCCACGGACGAGTTTCCGCAGCGCCTTCGCGAAGCTCGGCCCGACATCGTCTTCAACATCGCCGAAGGCCTCCGCGGCCCCAACCGCGAAGCGCATGTGCCTGCCATCTGCGAATTCTTCGGCATCGCGTACTCGGGCAGTGATCCGTTCACGCTGGCCCTGTGCCTGGACAAGGCGCGCACCAAGGAAGTCTTGCGCGCGCGCGGCGTCCCCACCGCCGACTGGTGGCTCATCCGCTCCCGCGAGGAGTTGCATGCCCTCCTTGCGCAGCAGCCGCGCATTCCGCTGTTCGCCAAGCCGGTGCACGAAGGCTCCTCCAAGGGAATCACCGAGCGCAACGTCATCGCCGAACCGGACGCGCTGGAGCCGGTCGTGCTCGAGCTGCTCGAGCGATACGACCAGCCCGTACTCGTCGAAACGTTCCTCACGGGAGCGGAGTTCACCTGCGGCGTCCTGGGTAACGGCAGCTCGGCGCGGGTCCTCCCCGTCGTGGGCATGAACTTCGGCGCACTACCCACTGGTGCCCTCCCTATCTACGGCTACGAAGCCAAGTGGCTCTGGGATACCACTGACGCACCACTCGACATATTCGAGTGTCCCGCGGACATCGACGGGGACCTTCGCGCGGAAATCGAGGATGTGGTACTGCGCGCGTATCACGTCCTCGGCTGTCGCGACTGGTCGCGCGTTGACGTTCGCCTCGGCGAGGATGGTCATGCGAACATCGTGGAAGTGAATCCATTGCCCGGCATCCTTCCCGATCCCGCCGACAATTCGTGCCTGCCCAAGGCCGCGCGCGCGGCGGGTATCGCATACGACGACCTCATCGGCGCTTGCCTGCACGCGGCTGCCGAGCGACAGCACATCCCACTCTCCAGGCGGCACGGATGAAGGTCGGGATCCTCTACGACGGAATGAGCGCTGCCGCGCCCGATCAGCTCATCCTCGGGACCGTCGAGGCCATCGAGGCGTCGCTGCGCAGCGAGGGAAATGCGATCGTGCGGTTGCCCGTGCACACCGACGCCAGGTGGATCGACAGAGCCCGTCGCGCGCACGTTGACCTCGTCTTCAATTTGTGTGAATCCATCGACGGCGTGGCCACGCTCGAGCCGCCGGTCATCTCCGTCCTCGAGTTGCTCGGCATCCCGTTCACGGGTAGCTCCAGCTGGACGACATCCCTGTGCCTTCGAAAGCACGTCGTCAACGCCGCACTGGAACGTGCGGGATTGCCGGTGCCGAGGTTTGCGGTCGTGCGACAGGGCAGCGCCATTCCGAGCGTCGGCTTCCCAGCCATTTGCAAACCCGCCGCGGAAGACGCATCCATCGGCGTGGAACAACGCTCGGTCGTCCGCACCACGCGTGCACTCACCGATCGCGTGGGCGCCATGCTCGAACGATGGGACGAGGTTCTCGTACAGCGCTACGTGGATGGGCGCGAGGTGAACGTCGGAATTCTCGGCGACACCGTGCTCCCGGTTTCCGAAATCGACTTCGGCCGCATGCCCAAGGGCATGTGGCGCATCGTGACGTACCGGTCCAAGTGGGAAGAAGGAGGCATCGAGGACCTTGGTTCGGCGCCGCGGTGTCCCGCCCGGCTACCGGCGAGCGTTGCGGCGCAGCTCCGCAAGATCGCTGTGGCCGCATGGCGCATTGTGGGCGGCGCGGGCTACGGACGCGTCGACATGCGAATCGACGAACGCGGCCGGCCATGGATTCTCGAAGTCAACGCCAACCCTGACATCTCCCCAGGCGCCGGCCTCGCACGCATGGCGCGCGTGGCTGGTATCGAGTACGGGCCATTGGTTCGGCGCATCTGCGAACTCGGATTGCAACGCTCGCGCGACGGTGTGACCACCGCCGACCGCTGGGCATTGGCACAGCGGTTGTCCGGCGTGGTCGTTCCCGATGCCGAGCCGGACCTGTTCGCCACGGACGAGGCCTCGTGACCCCAATGCGACTGGGACTCATGCAGCGCGAGGATCGCGCGAGCGTGGCGAGGTTGCTGTCGGCTACCGGCGCATTCTCTCACGAGGAGATTGATGTGGCCCTGGAGTTGTTCGATGAGGTACACACCGAACACGGGCACGATCATCGCGACTACGAGTTCCTGGGCGCCTTCAACAATGATGGGACTGTCGTGGCCTTCGCGTGCTTTGGCGCCACCCCCTCCACCTCGGGCACGTACGACCTGTACTGGCTCGCCGTTCATCCGGACGTGCAAGGCGGCGGAACCGGTCGATCGTTGGTGGACTGGGTTGAGCGGGACCTGGAGCGCCGCGGCGCGCGCTTGCTTGTCGTCGAGACATCCTCGCGAGCCGATTACCAACGTACCAGGCAGTTCTATGCGCGCCGGGGTTATGCCGAAGCGGCCCGGGTGCGGGATTACTACGCTCCGGCTGACGATCGCATCATTCTCAGCACACGCCTCACCCCACGAGAAGTCGGAGCACCCACGCGATGAGTGACTGGCAGAAGACACTGCGCGACGACAGCATCAGCACGCTCGAGAAGCTCCGCGCCTACGTCGCGGAGCGGTGGGGCGAGGAGGTCGCGGAACGGGAAATCGACGTGGAGGCGTTGCGCCCCGCGTTTGACAACTTCCAGATGCGGATCACCCGAGAATCGCTCTCCCAGATCAACGAGGTGGGCGACGCGAACTGGCAACAGTTCATCCCCTCCGTGCAGGAACTGGAAATCATCGATGGGGTGATCGACTCGCTCGACGAAGATGGCGACTCCCCCGTGCCGAACATCACGCATCGCTATCCGGATCGTGCACTCTTTCTCGTGAGCCCCGTCTGCGCCAGCTACTGCCGCTTTTGCACGCGCCGCAGAAAAGTGGGCGATCCCGAAAAGATATCGCTCAACGAGTACGAATCGGCCTTCCAATACCTCGCGAAGCACACCGAGATCCGCGACGTGATCCTCTCGGGCGGCGACCCGATGATGCTCAGCGACCGGCGCCTCGAGTACATCTTCCAGCGGCTGCGCGCCATCCCGCATATCGAGATCATCAGGATCGGCAGCCGCATCACGTCGCACCTTCCGGAGCGCATCACGCCGGAGTTTTGCGACATGGTGCAGAAGTACCACCCCATCTTCATGAACACGCACTTCAACCACCCGAGCG
>JBDUCM010000159.1:0-11416 GCA_040003455.1 bacterium | reverse complement strand
TAGCGAGGCGGCGCGCCGGGAAGGCGAACGGACGGGAACGGCCCGCTGTAGGATGCGCTGCTGAATGCACAGGAACCGCACACCGTCAGGAGCGGAAGAAGCAGTCGGGCGTTGATTCTCATCTGACCGCCGTCGCGAGTGTCGGGCGCGCTGGAATGCGCAGGTCCCTGAAAGGTCACCGCGGTTCCGGAATTCGTCGAGGGCGCTGCCGCACGGCCGAGGAATCACCTGGACCGGCGGACTGGCTCACGACGGGTGCTGCACGGCATATTGTCGGCGGAAGCCGGCATGACCTCCCTCCCCTGCGGCGCGTCCCCCACGGATTTGCAAGAGCCCCCACCGTATCGCTTCTCCGATCGCTACCTGATCCAGCGCGAGTTGGGTCACGGGGGCACGGCCGTCGTGTATCTCGCGACGGACAGCGAGACCGGTCGTGCCGTGGCGATCAAGATTCTCAAGCAGGAACTTGCCGAGTCGGTTGGCAGTGACCGGTTCCTGCGGGAGATCAAGCTCACGGGGCAGCTCGATCACCTCCGCATCATGCCCGTTCTCGATTCGGGGACGCAGGACGGCCAGCTGTTCTTCGTGTTGCCCTTCATGGACGGCGGCACGTTACGCGACCGTATGAAGCGCGACGGGCAGCTGCCGGTTGACGAAGCCGTGGCAATCGCGCGCGCCATCGCGGACGCCCTGGAGTATGCCCACGCGCGCGGCGTCATTCACCGGGACGTGAAGCCGGAGAACATCCTGTTCAGTGAGGGCGAGCCGTATCTCGCGGACTTCGGCATTGCCCGCGACCTGGAGCGGCTGTTGGGGGAAACGACCACGTCCACGGGCATGGTGCGTGGCACGCCACTCTACATGAGTCCTGAGCAGGCGGCGGGCGAAGCGAAGTACGACGGCCGGAGCGACCAGTATTCGTTGGGGACCGTGCTGTATGAGATGCTCGCCGGCGTCCCACCCTACGTGGGTCCGACGGCGCAGTCGGTGATTGCGCAGCGGCTGACGCATGCGCCGCACCCGGTTCATTTCTATCGCCCGACGGTCCATGCCCGGCTCGAGGACATCGTGACGCGGGCCATGGCCATCGCGCCGGTTGAGCGATTCGCGAGCATGCGCGCGTTTCGGGATGCGCTCGATGCGCTGGGCCGAGGAAGTGGGACGCTTGCCGTGGAGAAGCACCGCCGCACGCGTGAGCGCCGGTGGACTCCCGGGCGGGTGGGTGCCGTGGCGCTCGTGCTGGCGGCGATTGTCCTTGCGGCGCGCGTGGTGGTGCCACGTTTTCCGGCGCGCGTGGTTCTCGACGCGAATCGCGTCGCCGTGGCACCGTTTGACGTGAAGGACTTGCGCGACACCATCTGGCGCGTGGGCCTGGTGGACGTGCTCTCACGCAACTTCGACGGCGCAGGCCCGCTCCGCGCTGTGTCGCCGAGCGTCGTCCTTGCCTCGTGGAGGGGTAGAGCCGACGTGACGTCTGCCTCCGCACTTGGCAAGCAGACAGGCGCGCAACTGGTTGTCTACGGGCAGTTGCTCCGGACAGGTGCGAATTCCGATTCGTTGCGGCTCACTGTGTCGCTGCTGGATGGCAGCGGTACCAAGCCGCGCGACGTGGAGATCAGTGAAGCGGCGTCGCGCATGGATCGCCTCGCCGATACCGTGACGGTGCTCCTGCTCCAGCGGATTCGCCAGACGCGATCGCTCGGGAGCACGCCAGTTTCGCTTGGCGCGCACTCGTTGTCCGCGTTGAAGGCGTTCCTTCAGGGAGAGCAAGCGTACCGCGCGAATCGATATGAGGAGGCGCGCGGAGCGTATCAGGAAGCGCTGGCGGCGGACACTGGTTTTGCGCTTGCATATCGGCGGCTGCGCAATGTGAACCGGGCAACGTCGGGCATCGAGAGCGACTCGTTGTCGCTCTGGTACGCCTCGCAAGCGGGTGCGCGGAATCACAAGCTTGGAAGGCGAGACAGCCTGCTGATCGTTGCTGACTCGCTGCTTGCGGCTTCCCCGGGAGCGACGTTCTACAGCTACGCGGCGCAGAATCGGCTGCGCCGACGATTTGCAGCACTGAACGGCGCCGCAAAGGACTACCCGAACGACGCCGAGATCCAATATGAACTCGGTGAGGTTCGATATCATCTGGGCGACCACGTGGGCGTCACGCAGTCGGAAGCACTCGAGGCATTTGAAGCTTCGATCCGACTGGACTCCATGTTCGGGCCAGCGTACTACCACGCCGCGGAGTTGGCCCTTCCGCTCACCGGCCCCAACGGCGCGGCCCTGATCGCGGACAAGTACGACCGACTGAACCCCGCCGCCCCACGCTACGACGCCCTCGCCCGGCTCCTGCGGGATCCGTCGGAGAAGGCCCTTGCACGCTGGGACAGTGCGAGCGCGGATGTGCTACAGGACGCGATCCAGATGACGAGACGCTGGCCGCAAAACGACGCGGCCGCCATCAAGCTTTCGCAGCAAGGCTACAAACTCGGAACCGCCATCGATTCGTCGCATACGGAGGGATGGGTTTTTCGAATTCTCCAATATCGCGGACGATTAAAGGAGGCGCAGGCACTGCATGGCCGGGCAACGGCTGCCGCATTTCCGCCATACCTGCTGGAGATGGCCCTCCATGGTGTGATCACTAGCGACAGTGCGCGGCGAGTCATTACGGGTTGGGTCGACGGCAAGGCGCTCGACAATGCGTACCTCTCGATTTCATACTGGGCGGCGCGCCGAGACGTCGCGATGCTCGAACGTGTCGCAGCGCTCTTCGATTCTGCGGAGAAGGCGGCGCCCGCAGCCGACGAAGTTCCGTACGCGCTCGCCGGCGCGAGATCGGCTCGCGCGCACCTCACCTTGCTGCGCGGTGATAGCGCGACCAGCCTGCTGCAGCTCACGGCGATTCAGGACTCGCTGTGCACCTGGTTTTGCTCACACGATCGACTGCTGGCGGCAAGGCTGCTGATCGCAGCGGGACGGGCACGAGACGCAGCCGCCTACCTGGATCGTCACCCGCCGCCCCCAGGGCCAACGACGATCACCGAGGCGTATTGGATGTTCGAACGCGCGCGCGCCGCCCAGGCACTCGGCGACCGCCGAGTCGCCCAGCGGGACTACCAGTTCGTCTCCGATGTACTTGGTGGGGCTGACACAGACTTTCAAGCAATGGTTCAGCATGCCCGTGCCTTTCCTGGCGTGACCGGACCACAAATGGCGGAATCGCGTTCGAAGAGCGAACTCTTGCTTGCGTCGAGCGACAGACTCATGCATGATAGGCTGCCGGCATCGTCGACACTCGCGTTGTCCGAGGCATCGCACCTGCGACGGAGGGTTGGAAAGTGACATTTCGCGTGACGGACCTGATGATCGAAGCAGCAGCGAAGAAGCCATCGAGGAAGGCGGCGCCTTGCACCCGCTGTACCCAATGCACGAAGACCGGAGTTTCGACGTGTACGGACGTCACAGGCCGGGAGGGCTGCACGGATTGCAACGGCCAGAAGAAGCCGAGCAAGAAGGCGAAGGCGCTGGCTGACCTCCACACCCAGCTCCGCGAAACGTTGATGGTGCACGCCTACTGATCGTCGCGCCGGACGCGACGCAATGCGGAAGCGACCAGCGCTGCTGGAACAGACCTTTCGCGCCAGCGCCAATTTCGACCTCGTTCCCTTTCGGCGACTGGGCGACGATGACAAGGAGGTCCTTGGCGAGCTGACCAAGGACCCGGAGTTCTTCGGGCTTCTCGAACCGCGCGTACCTGGTTTGGGAGTCAAGAGCGCGTCGCGTTCCACTGCGTCGCTCGTGCGTGCGCTAAGCAAGCCTGGAGCGCTGCCGAGGCGGGTGCGTACGTCACCCGCAGACGATCGGGGCGCGCACATCGAGATGGAGCGCGAGATCACGCGCTTCGTGCTCGATGGCGTGCTCGAGGTCGAGTTTGGTGGCCGATTCGTGAGCGGCGCGATGGCGTCCCACCTGTTGCCCGCCGACGCATTCGCAGTTGCTCCCGACACCTCCAAAAAGCCTGACGTGGAGCTGGAGCGCGCCGCGGAGCCTCTGGCGACGCTCTCGCTCCAGGCGCTCCGCTACGGAGATGCATTGGCTCTGCGCGACGCGAGCCAACTCTCCGCCCGGCTCTACTTCTACAACCGCCACCCGATCACGCCCGCGTGGGCGCACCGCCTGCCGAGTCGGTCGGCAGTGCTGGATTATCTCAATGCCGCCGGCGGCGGAGAGGTATCGTCCCTGCTCGATCGACACTGGAACCTGCGGCCTGCCGACGGCCCGGGTGCCTGGATCACGTGGAAGCCGCGTGCGCACCCTGACCAACGCGAACCGCGTTCCCGAAATGCGGCGATGCACAAGCTCTACGTGAGTCCAACGATCGCGGCGATGCCCGACGCATTCCGTGTCGTCGTTCGAGAGCTCGCCGCGACCGAACCCACGATGTTCAAGGTGGGAGGGGACGTGGCAGGCCTCATGCGACCCGACAAGATGGTGCTGTATTTCCCGTCGCGCCAAGCGCTCGAACGGGTGGCGTACGCGCTTTCCCTCCCCCTCGACGACATGCCCTCCCATGGCGTGCCATTCACGTCCGCAATCACCGATGGATGCCTGCTCTCGGAGGGGATGGATCCACCACGGTCGCTGAAGGTTTTGAGCTGGCGTGATGCGGAGTCGTGGCGCCTCTGGATAACAAACCGCCTCGCGGTATACATGCTGGCCGCCCACGCGACACAGGGCAAGACAATGCGGATGTCCGCGACCGCCTTTGCGCTCGCGAGAATCCGTCTGGACGGAGTGGACACCGACCGCTGGACGCCGCACGCAACGCTCTGGAACAACGTCGCGCGCGCCGAGCACTGACGTGGCGATAACGGATCCGCATGTCCTGCCGCCGGACCTGGTGATCATGCCAGTGGACGAACTCGCCGATGACGTGAGGGCACAGATCACCTTCCAGGCTGGCGATTTCGCTGTCACGCGGCCGCGCTCGCGAACACCGCCCAAGATCATCGACGCACATGCAGGCGAACTGCTGATGGGCTTCACGACGGCGCGCGGCATCGTGGACGTCGTGGTGGAGTTCAGTGCGAAGCATCAGCTCGATCCCACCCAGCTTCTGGACGATGCGTTTCCGATGCTTCAGCGCTTCGTGGACGCCGGCCTCCTTGTTGAACCTGGCTCGGAACGGGCAAAGCTCATCTCGGCGCTTCATACGGATGGCGACCAGGTGTCGTCATGGGAGGTTGTGTCGTGCATCCAGGTGCTGGAGGATGTGGAGCTCTATCAAGTGCGCCGCATCGGTGCGCCGGGGCAGATTGCGGCGCTCAAGATTGCACGCCGCCCTGACGGCGACATTGCGGCGATGATCGACCGCGAGGCGCGCGCGCTCGAGCAGTTGAATGGTTCCATTTCACCTCGGCTTCTCGAGGAGGGCAGCGTTGATGGCCGGCGCTTCGTCGTCATCGAATGGCGACAGGGGGTGAACGTTCACCAGGCGGCGCACGAACTCCGCGCGTCTCACGGTCCGACGGATCGCCTGCGCCTGCTGCAACTCTGCCGCGCGATCGCCGATGCATACGGCGAACTGCATGCACGCGGCGTGATTCACGGCGATGTCCATGAGCGCAACCTGCTCGTGGATGCGCAGGGGCGCGTTACCATGCTCGACTTCGGCCTCTCGCGGCGTGCCGCCGACACACGTCGCACGTCGGTGCAACGCGGTGGTGTCGCTCGATACTTCGAGCCGGAATACGGCGCCGCGCATCGTGACGGACGACAGGCGCCGATCGCGACGATGGCCGGCGAACAGTACAGCGTTGCTTCCCTGCTCTACCTGCTGTTCACGGGCGTCACGTCCCTCGATTTCAGCGCCGAGTTGCCCATGGCGATGAAGCAGATCGCGGAAGAGCCGTCGCTGCGCCTCTCGGCGCGTGGCGCACTGCCATTTCCCGCGCTCGAGGACGTGCTGCTACGTGCACTTTCCAAGGGGCCGGCTGAGCGCTTCGCCACCGCGCGCGACTTTGCGGGCGCGCTCAGGCAGTGTGAGCAGGCGCTTTCGTTGGATGTGGTCATGCCCCCTGGCAACGACGATCTCACGCAACGATGCCTGGCTACTGCTCCGCTCTTCATGCAGTTCGATCACGATGGTGAGACGTTCACGCGTGGGCTCACTGATGCGCCGACAGCCAACGTGAGCTTCGGCGCCGCCGGCGTTGCGTACGCGCTCTATCGTCTTTCCCTTGTCCGTGGGGACGCTGCCCTTTTGTCGCTCGCCGACATCTGGGCTGGGCGTGCCGAGCGGCAAGGCCGGTCGCGTAGCGGATACTACAACACGGCGATGGGACTTGGCCCCGATGGACTCGGACGTGCGTCCCTTTATCACACTGCACCCGGTGTGCACGTTGTGCGCGCGCTCATTGCCCGCGCGATGGGCGACGTCGTCACGATGCAGGTCGCGATTGATGCGTTCGCCGTTGCCGCATCGCGACCTACGCCCAACATCGACCTCACACTGGGCGCGGCAGGCCTTCTGCTCGGATGTGCCCTGCTGCTCGAATCACTCCCGGACTCGGACCTCGTGGAGCCCGCCGTGCTTCAGACGCTGGGGGACAGACTTGCCAGGCGACTTTGGCGCCGATTGCGCTCGGAACCACCAATCGGATCGGCATCCCCGTTGCGCTCGCTGGGCATCGCGCATGGCTGGGCCGGATATCTCTACGCAACACTGCGCTGGCAACAAGCCAGCGGTCACGCGCTCGGTATCAACACCGTGGAACGCCTGCACGAACTCGCGGCGCGCGCGGAACCGGAGGGACGTGGGTTGCACTGGCGCTGGGTAGATAATGGCGCGGCGACTGGTGTGCACGGGTACATGTCCGGCTGGTGCAATGGCAGCGCGGGATTCGTTCATCTCTGGCTCACCGCGCACGACGTGACCGGCGAAGGGCGCTTTCAGGAGATGGCCGAAGGCGCCGCGTGGAACGCGTGGGAAAGTGAGGACGGCGACGACTATGTTGACCTGTGCTGCGGCCTGGCCGGACGCAGCTATGCCCTTCTCGCCATGTACCGGCACACGGGCAGCGCCATGTGGCTGCATCGTGCCAGGGATCTGGCGGCGCGATCCATCAGCTTTCAATCCGAGGAAGACATGTGGGCCTCGGGGGGCACGAGCCTGTACAAGAGCCCACTCGGTGCCGCATTGCTGGCGGAGGAGATCGAACGTCCGGACTTCGCGCGCATGCCCTTGTTCGAGGCCGAAGGCTGGCCGCGGTACACTCAATCCCGATAGCCATGGAACGCGCGCCCCTACGAATGGTGACCGGTGTGTTCGCGCTCGTGGGCGCGGCCACGCTGTTGAGCTGCGCGAGATCGCTGCCCCCTGCCGCGGCTACTCCAATCCCGGCGAGCGCCACTCCGCCCATCCCTCCCCCCATCCCTCTCGGGCCATCCATCCCGGATGGGTCAACGATGATCTTCCTTGGGGTGGTGGTCAGCCGAGATGCCGCGACGCGCATCACGTCGGTACGCGCGACGCAGACGTATCGGACACCCGAGCCGATTGGCCCTCTCGATGGGACCATTGTACGGGTGGTGTCCGACAGCCTGCCGCTGAACACCACGGCGCTGTTCTACGCCGCTGGCATTGCCGCGGGCTCGCAGCTCGTCATTCAGGAGCTGTCGAGCGTGCGCCTTGGTCCTGACGAGACGCCGACGATCGCCGCGTTCGTCGCCCAGGCTGATTTCCAGGCAGCAAATGCCTCCGTCGCCAGGAGTGCGAAGAATGCCGACGCCGTTGTGGCCGGCGTCGTCGTGTCGACGCGCGCCATCGCGATCAGCGATTCCGCGAGAGGGCGGCTCGGTGAGCATTCGCCGCTCTGGCGCGAGGCCAGCTTCCGCGTGACCTCGGCATTGCGCGATGACAACCGCGCCATCGTGGGCCAGATGCTCAACGTCATGTACGACGCAGGGTCGGACGAAGGCGACCGTGAGTCCGCGCGGCTCGAGCCGCAGAACAGCCTCGTGTTGCTGCTGCGCTGGAGCAAGCGGATTGCGCCGAACTCGCGGCATGGCGTTGACGTGACGGGGCGGTATTTCGTCTTCGACGCCGCGGATGCGCTCCCGGCAAAGGACAGCACGCGGGTGGCGAGGTTGGTCCAATGAGCCGTCGTCGGCTGTTCCTCGCGCTGCTGTGCATGACGGTGACCGTGGGCCCGCCTGCGGGCGCGCAACGGATTCGCGTGGTGAACATGATCCCGCGATCGCTCAGTCACGAGCACGAGGAAAACTCCGAGCCGAGTGTGACGGTCAATCCCGTCGATCCTTCGTTTGTGGTGGGCACGGCGTATACCATCTACACCAACAACTACTGCGACAAGGCGCACTCTCCAGCGTTCGTCTCGAGCGACAGCGGCGAGACGTGGTCGCTGCTGTGCGTCCTGCCCACACCATCCACGTTGTTGACGCAGAAGCGTTCTCCTGCCCTGGACATGACCGTCCGCTTTTCGGGTGACGGCACCGCGCTGTACGCCGGGTTCATGATGGTTGATCAATCGAATGACACGACGTTGCTCGGAACCGATGCGCACATCGTGGGCTATCTGGCTCCCGTCCCGAACTCATTGGCACCGGTGTTCTCACGTGCGACGCTCGGAGCCGGCGTGCCGATCGCCAGCCCGCTGCTCCTGCGTCGCTCAGTGGACCAACCGTTCCTGGCCACCGCGCCAAACCCCTCGCGAGCCATCGCTATTGGCGCGGACGACGACTACATGCTGAACTTCTCCACCTGCTATTCGGGGAGTGTGTACTACTCGCTCGACGTGTGGCCCGTGAACGGGGTTGCAGGGGCCGGTCAGATCAACCCGTATTGCGTGGCGTTCCGGCCGAGCGCTGGCCGTACTCCTGCCGTGCGCACGGCGATCGCATCCGACGGCTATGTCTATGCCGTCTTCTATCGGCCGATTGGCAATGGGAATATTGTGGACGTGGTTGTCGCGCGGAATGATCCGCCCATTCTTACGCTCGGCCTCGCCTTTCAGGGCCTGAAGGATCGTGGCAGCCTGCTCCTGGGCAGCAAGAGTGACAGCTCGAAGAAGCTCGGCTGCGTGCAACGCGATAGCCTTCCCGGGTTTCGTGTGAAGCCGTGCGCGTTGTATCCCACGCCAACGTCCTCCAATTTTTCGAACTTCGGCAACGAGCGTCGCATTCGCTCGGAACTCAGCATAGCCGTATCACCGACGAACCCCGCGCAGCTCTACATCGCCTGGGCGGACAGTGTACCCGGGTCCGTGGCTCATCTCACCTTGCACTTTGCGCGGAGTCCCGATCACGGCGCCAGCTGGACGATCGTCCCCTTCGCCGTGGATAGCGCGACCAATCCGGCACTCGCCGTTGCGGCGGATGGCGCGGTGGGAATTCTCTACCAGCATCTCGCGTCTCTCAACGGAGAGGCGCGATGGGAAGTGTGTTTCGCGCTGAGCACGGACGGCCTGGCGTCGCGACCGGCGTGCACGAAGCTCGCTGATACGCCGGCGCTCACGCCCGCCGTGGAGGCGCAGCCGTACCTCGGTGACTATCTCACACTCGAGTCACGCGGGCGAAATTTCTTCGGGATTTTTTCCGCGAGCAACGACTTGTCACACAGCACATTTTGGCCGGACTTCGGGGTGCAGCGCCTGTATGGTGCGGACAAGGTGCCGGTGGACTTGCAGGGCAAGCCGGTGCCGATCTCGATTGATCCGTACTTTGTGCGCGTGATCCGATGAGTTGCCGTGCCGAAGAAACAGGACGTACCCTGGACGTGACTAGGTGTCGTCGCTCACGTCGCCAAAGAATCGCGCAACGTCGAGGATGAAGGCGGCGCTCGCGCCGGCAGGATACCACGACAGTTGGTCGTCCAGGACTTCTGGCCTGGAAGTGGCAGCCGTGAAAAGAGCTGGTGGGCGATGTCCTGCCGCATGAGTGGGGATGGAGTGGGGGACGTTCCGGTGGACCGCGCCGGTTGTGGTACCGTAGCGGCCTGCGGGTCACACGTCGTCGCAGATGCCGGCGAAGAAGTCTCGGATGTCCAACTCGAACGACGCGCTCGCTTCGGTGGGCTGCCACGAGAGTGATGCGTCGAGGACTTCAGGCCTGACGTCCGCAGGGCGCCACCGCTCGACCGTCCGCGCATCCGCATCCACGATCCAATATTCAGGCACTCCTGTGGCCTGAAAGGCGCGACGCTTTACAACGCGGTCATATCGCGCGCTGCTGGGCGAGATGACTTCGACGGCAAGCAGGAGCGTCGCGACCCTGTCGGGAGCTGGCCGTGGGCGACCGGCGACAAATGGTGCGACATACACGTCAGGCTGTACGACGAGCTCAGGGGCCAGTCGCACGTCGCTCGGACTGACCAGCACCTCTCCAATCCGTTGCGTTTCGAGATACGCAAAGAGGCGTACCACAAGGCCTACCACTACGCGTTGATGCGTTTGGTTCGGCGATGGCGTCACAAGCAACTCGCCATCCACGAGTTCGTACCGGGGAGTGTGCCCCGGCGCGTCGTCAATGAGCTGACGCACTTCTTCCTCCGTCCACCGACGGTGCAGCAACGCTGGCATCGACACAATCTGCTCGGCAAGAGTGACGCTTCGCAACTCGGCATCGCGTACGGTACCAGCGCGCGAGTGTCGCACCGTCACCAAGCGCGCGCAGGGCGGCGCATTTGAAGGCGATGGTCCTACTTGATCCGAGAAGGATCAAGGGATTCGCTACCCCGGAGGCTTGCGCAGTTCGACCATCATGGCCTGTTGTTCCAACTCGCGAGGGAGTAGACGCCGTGCACACCGTGGCAAAAGAGCCCGCCCTGCTACGCAGGACGGGCTCTTTTTCACTTCACACTACTCGCCGACTCAGTCGTCGAGGCTGTCCAGCGGAAGGTCCATCGGGATCTCCACCGCATCACCCTCTTCGGTGTGGATCTTCGAGGGCGTTTCCGGACGCGGCGGCTGTTCTTCCGGAATGTTCACCACGCTGAGCACGATGCGGCGGTGAATCGGATCAACTTCGAGCACACGCGTGTCGAGGAACATGCCCTCGTACACCACGTCTGCCGGGCTGTCCACCGGCTTGCCATCGAGCGTGAGCTGCGAGATGGGAACGAAGCCTTCGATGTCGTTGCCGATGTCGACGACCACGCCCTTGTCCATCAAGCGAACGACCGTGGAGCGCATCTCCGTACCAACCGGATAGTTCTCGCCAATGCGGAGCCACGGATCTTCCTCGGCCTGCTTGAGGCCGAGCGAGATGCGCTTGTTCTCGCTGTCGATGTTCAGGATCACCACGTCGACCGCGTCGCCCTTCTTCACGACTTCAGACGGATGCTGGACGCGCTTGGTCCAGCTCATGTCGGAGATGTGAATGAGGCCATCGATGCCCGGCT
>JBDUCM010000046.1:0-35141 GCA_040003455.1 bacterium | reverse complement strand
CAGAGCCAGCCGAAGCTCGTCTGGCCGGCGGCGTTCCCCGTGGTGCGCTCGTACCTCGACCAGCTCGTGCGCAACAGCGGCCTCGCCGCCGATCGCAGCACGTCCGTGGCGTCCGCGCTCGATGCGGCAGAGAGCAAGAGCGGCGCGGCGCGTGGCGCGGCGCTCACCACGCTCGCGAAGCAGGTGGACGGCTACGCGAGCGGGGCCAAGGATGCGGCGCGCGTGCGTAGCATGTCGAGCGAGATCAAGCGGCTGGCGGCGGCATCGAAGTAGCGTAGGCGGCATTGGCTGGAAAACGAAAGGCGCCCGGAACCGGGCGCCTTTCGTTCGTATATGTGCTTGATGAAAAGAATCGGCTTCCTCTCCTTCGGTCATTGGACCGAATCGCCGCAGTCAGTGGTGCGGTCCGCCCGCGATGTTCTACAGCAGTCCATCGAGCTGGCCGTGGCCGCCGAGGAACTCGGCGCCGACGGGGCGTACTTTCGCGTGCACCACTTTGCGAAGCAACTCGGCTCTCCCTTCCCGCTGCTCGCCGCCGTTGGGGCCAGGACCAGCAGGATCGAGATCGGAACGGGCGTCATCGACATGCGGTACGAGAATCCGTTCTACATGTTCGAAAACGCTGGCGCAGCCGACTTGATCAGCAATGGCCGTCTGCAGCTCGGGATCAGCCGTGGATCGCCGGAGCAGGTTATTGAAGGGTGGCGTCATTTCGGCTACGCGCCACCCGAAGGCGGAACAGACGCAGAGCTGGGCCGACAGCACGCCGAGGTATTTCTCGAGCTGCTGAAGGGCGAGGGGTTCGCCAAGCCCAACCCACGGCCGATGTTTCCGAATCCACCCGGACTGCTTCGGCTCGAGCCACACTCGCAAGGGTTACGCGAGCGCATCTGGTGGGGCTCGGCGTCCAATGCCACCGCGATCTGGGCCGCGAAGATCGGCATGAACCTGCAAAGCTCCACCCTCAAGGCCGACGAGTCGGGCGAGCCATTTCACGTCCAGCAGGCCCGCCAGATCAGGGCGTACCGGCAGGCGTGGCGCGAGGCCGGCCATGCGAGGGAGCCGCGCGTCTCGGTGTCGCGGTCGATCTTCGCGTTGATGAACGACCGCGATCGCCTCTACTTCGGTCGCGACGAAAGCAGTGACCAAATAGGAGTCATCGACAACATGCGTGCCGTGTTCGGACGGTCCTACGCCGCTGAGCCGGACGTCTTGATCGAGGAACTGAAGGGCGACGAAGCGATCGCCGAAGCGGACACGCTGCTACTGACGGTGCCGAACACACTCGGCGTGGAGTACAACGCTCACGTGATCGAATCCATCCTCACGCACGTCGCGCCGGCCCTGGGCTGGCGGAGAGCGGTCGGCTAGTGCGCCGCGTCGCGCGTCCAGAGCACGAGCGCTCCGCAGGTTGCGGCGTCGCGAAGCTCAGTCGGAACAGTCGCGGACTTCGCATAAAACTCGATCCCCGCGAGCTGTTCGGCGAAGGTCTTGTCGAGGTCGGGCGGGTTGGCGCCCGTGAAGGGATAGATACGAACGCCGTCGCGGACCACCGCGGCGTAGCAGGGCGAGGGGGCGCTCGCCGGTGACCGCATGGCGAGCTGGGACTCTTCGTGCGGTCCCGCCACGATGAACGCGCCTGCGTCCAACTTGAGAAGACTGGCTAGTGGACGTCCGGAGGCAGCGTCGAGCTGCGCGCGCGTGAAGAACTTGCCCTGTCCCTTGGTGCGCCGAGTTGCGAAGCCGGCGAATTTCAGGTTCGTCGTTTGTCCCTTCGCCTTTGCCGTGTCCGACGCCGGTATGGGGAGCAGCTCGAGCTGCATGGGCTGCTTGACGTTTGCGCCGGTGTTGAAGTTGTCGAAATACGCCTGGTAGCCTCGCGCGACCACCTCGATGATGTGTCCGCCGTCGAGCAGGTCGGGGACTCGCACGATGCCGGCGGAGTCGGTGTTTCCGGCCTCGATGGTGTGATCGATGGTGACGGCTGCGCCGCGGATGGACAGGGTGTCGCCTGCCCGGTGCAGGCGGAGCACCACTTCACGGGTGTCCTGTGCCCCGGCGACACTGGCCGACAGTACTGTGGCGACGACAGACGCCAAACAAAGAACTCGCACAATGCGCATGAAGATCAGGTTGCGGTCGCGTGTTGGTAGTGGAATGACATAAATCTATCCGGTGACCCTTGCAGGTCCACGTCAGCTATTCCACAACCGGGAAAGCCCTCCGCGCGGCTCAGGGGTGCGTCGTCTGAGAAACGGCCGGATGGGAACAGAAACGGCCGGATACAGCGTACGCGGTACCCGGCCGTTTCCGTTCACATCCGGCTTCTTCTGGATCCACAAATGCTCCTTGAGCGACGCATCAAGTGACGCATCGCGTGACGTCAGGCTTATCATGCGCGCGCCGACCTCGCTATTTTGTAGAGTCGCGACGACTGCCCCTGTACCACCAACGCTCCAATGGCCCCTATGCCGATACGCGTCCACTTGCTCGACGGGCGAATTGCTGTACTCGCGGTTGCAATGATGCTTACGGGGTGTGCGCTGCACCGGCGTCCGCCAACACCAGCTGAAGAGGCACGCGACCAGGACATGTCGGCGCGTTCGCTTCGCGGTGGACCACGCCAGTTCGTACCGGACTTGGCCAGCGGCACCGACAGCACCATGGTCGCTGGCGGGACAACGTGCGTCAGGGTCATGACGGATCCGCGTGATGGTGCACGCGTTCAGCTGGAACGCGTCCTCCCCGAGGGACGTGGTGACTACGTCGTGGCCGCCGGACACTACGGAGTCAAACCCGGTGAGTTACTCCGACTTCACTGCGTTGACGGTACTGCGGCCGGGTTCGTACCCAAGTAAGGCCAGGCTGCTTCGGCATTGTGATGCTCACGCGGGGATCGACGGCACTCCTCGCATCGCTTGCGCGAACAGCCACCACACGGTCGCCAGATAGGTCGCCGGAAAAGGCGAACAGGCTCGGCGTCTGCAGATCTGCGCATTTTTGTGCTGGCCAGCGCACTCCCTGACGAGGTGTTGTGGAGCCGTCCCCCGACGCTTTCGTGACAAGCGTGTTACGGTCGCGCCCACGCAACCGAACATCGCGTGCCGACACTTGGGAGTATGCGATTCGCAATGGGGACACTGGCGAGCTGGCGAAAGCACGGCCAGGGGATTGCGATAGCGGCCGCCGCGCTCTTCGTACTGTTGGCGGCCGTTGACATCTTCATCTATCTGAATCTCGCAAAGGGCCGCGAGAACTCCCTCACGACGCTGGATCATTACCGAGCGCTGAACCGATCGCAGCAAGCATCGGAATCACTCCGGAAAATGGAGAGCGGATACCGTCAGTTCCTGCTCACCGGTGACGAGGGCGTGCTCGCCGGGTTCGGACCTCAGCGTCAGGAAGTCGAGGCGGCACTCATCCACCTCCGCAACGAAAGCGGTGTGGACAGCGAAGAGTGGCGACTATGGGGACGGGTGGCCGAGCGCGCCGACGCCTGGTACCACGAAACCATTGTGCCTGGCCTCGCGCTGCGTCGCGCGGTCACGGCAGGACGCGTCTCGCCGGCCTATCTCGTGCTCTCCGAGAAATCAGGAAATAGCGCGGCCTATTTTAACGAGATTCGCGGCCTGATGGATCAGGCAACAAATGATCGCCGAGAGGTTGTGGACCGGCGCGTGGCGCAGGAGCGCAGCCTGTTCGAGCAGACGCGTGTCCTGGCGCTCTGGGGCAGTGTGGTCCTCGTCGGTCTGGGCATTCTTCTCCTTGTCACCTCACGCCGGCTGAGCCAGGCGCTTGGCCATCTTGTCGTTGCGGACGACGCACAGGACGCGCTCGAACAGCGAGTCGTCGAGCGAACCCGCGAACTGCAGTTCGAAAAAGAGGCCCATCGCACGGCGCGCGAGTTTGCCGAGGCGGCCAATACAGCGAAGAGTGAATTCCTGGCCAACATGAGCCACGAACTTCGGACACCGCTCAACTCCATCATCGGATTCTCCGACATCCTCATCAAGAACCGCTCGGGCAACTTCGGCATCAAGGATCTTGCTTATCTCGATCGTGTCCAGGCCAACGGCCGGCAACTGCTCGGCCTGATCAATAGCGTGCTCGATCTCTCGAAGGTGGAATCGAGGAAGATGGAGCTGGAGGTCACGTCGGTGCTGCTGGGCGCACTCATCCGTGAAACGCTTGCCGAGCTCGAGCCGCAGGCGCAACAGCGGAACGTCGGTCTCGCAACCGACTGCACCGATACGCCCTGTGTGCTCGAGGCGGACCGGGGCAAGCTGAAGCAGGTCCTCATCAATCTCGTCAGCAATGCGATCAAGTTCACGGCAGACGGCGCGGTGGTCGTCAGCGTGCGCGTGGACGAAGTCACTGGCAGCGCCACTCACATCGATGTACGCGACACGGGAATCGGCATCAGCGCGACGAAGCTCACCTCGGTGTTCGAGGCGTTTCATCAGGCGGATAACACCACCGCTCGGGAATTTGGCGGCACGGGCCTTGGCCTCACGATAAGCCGCTCACTCGCGCGTCTCATGGGATTCGATATCGCGGTGACCAGCGAGGTGGGGGTCGGATCGACGTTCAGCGTCGTGCTCGAGGCACGCGCAGGTGCAGCTCATCGACGACGAGTCCGATGCCCGCGTCATCCTCAAGCGTGCCTTCGAGGACCTCGGCTGTTCAGTGATGACTGCCGCGACGGTTGATGAAGGATTGGGCCTCGCTCGCATCGCTTCGCCGAAGATGATCAGCATTGACCTCTTGATGCCCCGCAAGAATGGCTGGGACGCCTTGGCGGAGCTGCAGGACGACGAGGTGCTCAGGGACATCCCGGTGGTCGTGGTGAGCGCGGTTGCGAGCGAGAACCGGATGCGGCTGTACGGTGCGCTGGACTACCTCGACAAGCCCGTCACACGCGACGAGCTGGCTCGCGTCGTGGAACGCCGCCGAAAGCTGCCTGCGCTGTCCGTGGTGGCGAACTAGGGCCTGCCCGACATGCAGATTGCTACGCGGGCTTCATGCGTACCGGACGAATTTGCGCGGACCGAGTTCGCGATGTGCATGACGCGCTCGGGCGTCCGCCTGATGCGGCAAAGCGTCGGGAGATGGCTAATGTTCTCGCCGCGACAGTCGATACTGGGAGGTATAGAAGTACCCCCGTGAGCGTCACTATTGCAGGCAGTCGCCGGAGCGCAGGACGATGGATTCGCTGATTCACCTCATCTATTCCAGCACTGCCGCGGACCAACTGACTGAAGAGGACATCGTCGCGGTGTTGCGGGCGTCGCGACGGCAGAACGCGAGCGCTGGCGTGACCGGAATCCTGCTGTACACGGCAGGCAGCTTCTTCCAGGTCCTCGAGGGCCCATCCGCCCGGGTGGAAGCGACCTTCGGCAGGATCCTCGCCGATCCGCGGCACGGTCGAGTGGTAACGCTCATCCGCGAACGCATTCCGCGCACCACGTTCGGCGAATGGAGCATGGGCTACGCTTCGCTCGCGCCTGCGGAGATTGCCAGTGAACTCGGCCTGAATGACTTTTTCGGCGACGCATCGTGCTTTGAACGCCTCGACCATGGGCGCGTGAAGAAGCTGCTCCATGCATTCCGGCAAGGCCGCTGGCGGTCGCGCGTGAGCCCCACGTTGCCACAGGACCGCGTTGCCGTGACCGCGTGATGGGTGCCGACCCGCGCGACGGAGGTGTGGCCACGCCGCGCTATTCCTACGCCTTCCAGCCGATCATCGACACCGTTGCCGGAGAAATCCTCTCCTTCGAGGCGCTGATTCGCGGCGAACGCGGGGAGGGGGCCGGGCACGTCTTCTCACAGGTAAGCGCGGAAACACTCGCGGAATTCGATCGCGACAGCCGAGCGTTTGCCGTGGGGCTGGCCGGGCGGCTCGGCATTTCCTGTAGCCTCAATCTCAACGCGATGCCCGGAAGCCTGCGCGGCGACGACGGCGGCCTGGACGCGCTCGTGAGCGCTGCCCGGCAGGGCGGCGTTCCGCTCGACCGCCTGATCCTCGAGATCACAGAACGAGAGGCCATCGTCGACTACGAGCAGTTCGCCGCTGTGATGGACGGCTATCGCGCGGCCGGGATCAAGGTCGCTATCGACGACATGGGCGCCGGGTACTCAGGGCTGAACCTGCTTGCCGATTTCCAGCCCGACATGCTCAAGCTGGACATGCACCTCGTTCGCGGCATCGAGTCGCGCGGGCCGCGCCAGAGCATCGTGCGGGCGCTCGTGATGGTCTGCGGTGACCTCGGCATCGACGTCGTCGCTGAAGGCGTGGAAACAGTGGACGAACTCCAGTGGTTCGAGTCGGAAGGTGTGCGTCTCTTTCAGGGATACCTGTTCGGCAAGCCGGCGTTCGAGCATCTCGTGCATCTCGATGAGGTGTTGTCGGTGCGATAGCGTAGGGAACTCGCCGGCAGATATTGCGCGCCCGCGGGAGGTACCGAGCCCATGCATCAAGGGTTGTGGCCCCCTCGCGACGGGATACATTCGCAACGCGCACCTCCTCGGCGAGCGGATGACACGCATGACGACAACTGTTAGCGCTTCGTCCGAAACGTGTGCGGAGCCACCGCGCATGTGCGTCGTGCTTACGGGTCACGTCGATCACGGCAAGAGTACGGTGCTCGGGCGCCTGCTCGCCGACACTGGCTCCCTCGCGGCTGGAAAGCTGGACGCCGTCGCTGCGGCCTGCGAACGACTTGGCCAACGATTCGAGCATGCCTTCCTGGCGGATGCCCTTCGCGACGAACGCGCCCAGGGAATCACGATTGATTCTGCGCGAATCTTCTTTCGATCGTCGCAACGCGAGTACTTGCTCGTCGACGCGCCCGGGCACGTGGAATTCGTCAAGAACATGGTGACGGGGGCCGCCCGCGCATCGGCCGCGCTGCTCGTGGTCGATGCCGAGGAAGGCATTCAGGAGAACTCGCGCCGGCATGCGTACCTCTTGTCGCTGCTCGGCGTCCGGCACGTGCTGATCATCGTGAACAAGATGGACCTCGTGGGCTATAGTGAGGCGTCGTTCGCGTCTCTCGTGGCGACGCTCGGGCCGATGCTGGCGACGCGCGGCGTAGCGCCGGCACGCTACATCCCGGTGGCCGCGCGCGACGGCGACAACGTCGTCCATCCATCGAAGTGCATGCCGTGGTACGCAGGTCCGACCGTGCTCGCCGCCCTGGACGAGCTCGAGACAGAGCCGCCAGCGGAGGAGCGGCCCTTTCGCATGCCGGTGCAGGGGGTGTATCGATTCCCCGCCGCCGGACACCAGCAGCGCATCATCGCCGGAACCATCGCGAGCGGTTCGATTGCCGTTGGCGATGAGATCGAGTTCTTCCCGTCCGGCAAGCGAAGCGTGGTCGCGACCATTGGCGTGTTTCCGGGACACCAACGCACCGCACACACAGGCGACGCGATTGGCATCACGCTCCGGGATCAGATCTACGTCAAGCGAGGCGATCTTGCCGCGCGCGTCGCCGATGGCGGAGGAGCCCCGCCGCAGGTGGCATCGCGCATCAACGTGTCCTTGTTCTGGCTCGGACGTGCACCACTTGTGCGAGACAAGCGCTATGTCCTGAAGATTGGCACAGCCCGGACCACGATGCGACTCGAGACAGTGAACCGCGTCGTCGACACGGCCGATTCGCTCGATGTGGGGGACGCGCACGCGCAGTCGCTGGGTTACAACCAGACGGCGGAGTGCGTGCTCGCGCTGGAGCGGCCGATCGCATTGGATGAGGTCTCCCTGGTTCAGGAGACCAGCCGGTTCGTCGTGATCGACGATCACCAGATCCGCGGTGGCGGGATTGTTCGCGGTGTCCTGCCGGCGAGCGAGGATGTCGCTGCGGGATTGCACGGCGACAGCGTTTCGGCGGCGGGACCGGGGATGCCAGGAGCCGTGCTCTGGTTGACGGGCCTGTCCGGCGCTGGAAAGAGTACGATCGCCGAATGGGTCGTCGCCCGCCTGCGCGCGCGCGGTCATCGCACCGAACATCTCGATGGGGACACGATCCGCGACCTGTTCCCGGACGTCGGGTTCGATCGTGCGAGCCGCGAGGCGCATATTCGTCGTGTTGGGCATCTTGCGAGCCGGCTCGAGCACCATGGCATCGTCGTCGTGGCATCCTTCATCGCTCCTTACGAATCGAGCCGACGGTTCGTCCGTGATCTGTGCGCGAACTTCGTCGAAGTGCACGTGGCCACACCGATGTCCGAGTGTGCGCGTCGCGATTGCAAAGGGCTGTACGCCAGGGCGCTGAGCGGCAGCCTCAAGGACTTCACGGGGGTGGACGCTCCGTACGAGGCACCGCCCAATCCCGAATTGCGCATTGATACCTCCGGGATGTCGGTGGAGGCGGCCGGCGCCGCCGTCATGCAATGCCTCAGCGAGCTCACTGACGCATGACCGCCACTCATCTTTCCGCGCTGGAGGCACGCAGCACGCATATCCTGCGCGAAGCGTATGCGTCGTTCACCCGCCTTGGCATGCTGTGGTCGATCGGGAAGGACAGCACAGTCATGTTGTGGCTGGCCCGGAAGGCATTCTTCGGTCACGTCCCGTTCCCGCTCATTCACATCGACACGTCGTACAAGATTCCGGAAATGATTCAGTATCGCGATCGTCTCGTTGCGGAGTGGGGTCTGGATCTGCTCTACGGCCGCAACGACGCGGCGCTCGAGGCGCAGCAGAGCTTTCCGCACGGTACCGTGGATCGGCTGACTTGCTGTCGCCTCCTCAAGACCGACGCGCTGAAGCGGACACTCAGTGGAGAGGGCGAGCGGTATCGCTTCAACCATGCCACGCAACGCTACGAGCTGGAACGGGACCGGGAGCCCTTTACGGCGGTGGTTGTGGGTGTGCGATCCGACGAGGAGGGAAGCAGGTCGAAAGAACGATATTTTTCGCCGCGCGGAACCGACAGTGGATGGGACGTAGGGGACCAGCCGCCGGAATTCTGGGATCAATACAACACCGAGTATCGTAAAGGGACGCACGTTCGCGTCCATCCCCTGCTCGACTGGACCGAGGCGGACGTCTGGGAGTACATCGATCGCGAGGGCATTCCAACGGTCTCGCTGTACTACGACGCCGGCACCGGGACGCGGTATCGGTCGCTCGGCTGTGGCCCGTGCACACGCCCGGTCGAGTCGTCGGCGACAACCCCCGCGGAGATCGTCGTCGAGTTGACGCGAGGCCCACTCGCGCATGTCGCGGAGCGCGCCGGCCGGGCGCAGGACACGGAAGACGCTGGCGGGCTCGAGACGCTGCGCCGCGAGGGGTACATGTGACGTCGTTCGAACATGACGCCGAACCCTCCAATGCCGGAGCGCTGATGCTCGCCTGCGCCCGTCTCGAACTTGAACCCCACGACGCGAGTCGCGCGCGCGCCGCGATCAAGCATGGGATCGACTGGGACCACTTCGTTCCCCTCGCGAATCATCACGGCGTACTGCCGCTGATCCACCGACACCTGTCGACCGGTGCACTGGACGCGGCACTGATCCCCGTAGCGGCGGTCGCCGCGCTGCGCGACGAGGCGACGCGGATTGCTCGGCGCAACCTGATGTTGTCGGGGCAACTCGCCACGCTGCTCCGTGCATTCGCGACGCGCAACATCAGGGTGGTGGCGCTCAAGGGGCCGGTGCTCGCGCAGCAGCTCTACGGTTCGGTTGCGCTGCGCCGTTTCAAGGACCTCGATCTCCTCGTCGCGGAACCGGATGTCGGGGATGCGATGGACGCGATTGCGGCGTGCGGCTATGCGCGCCCCGTGTCGCTCGGGCCGGACATCGACGCGTTGCGCCGGCACGAGCAGCATCACATCGCACTCGATGCCAATTCGGGAACGCATCAGGTGGAACTGCACGACTGCCTGCATCCGCACGACGATGGACGTCGTCGCACCATCGACCTCATCGCCGACCGTCTCGAGCGCATCGACGTTTTTGGCGTTACGGCGTTCGTCATGGCCCCGGAGGAGCTCCTGGTCTATCTGTGTGTCCACGGGACGCGCCACAACTGGGAGCGCATCGAATGGGCCGCCAGCGTCGCGCAACTTCTGCGTTCAGGCCGCGTCACGGATTGGCGGCGCGCGAACGCATGTGCGCAACGTCAAGCCTCGGAACGGGCGTTTCGGAGCGGGCTCCAAGTTGTCTCCGCGTTGTTCGATACGCGGATTCCAGGCGCCGTCTCGCGCCGCGACCGGGCGCTGGAGGCGTCGGCCCGCGCCATTGCCAACCAGCGAGCCACTGCGCCGGCGAGGCGCGCGAATCCCGTCGAGTGCCTCGTCCATCAACTCCGGACGGATACGGGAATTCGGTCACGCATCACACGGCTGTGGCGGACGCTCATTGCGCCGAGGGTCAATGATGCGATTGCGATGCCGCTCCCGCGGGCGTTGTGGCCATTATACTATGTCCTGCGGCCAGTACGAGTGCTCGTGCGTCACATGGCGGGGAAACATCGCGTGAACCCGATAGTTCCGGAGTAGGCACGCATCACGGGCCAGGGAGCGTGGGACCTCGCCGCGCGGAATCGAGTGTGACGTATCCCGACGTCGCACCGCCAATCAGGGTTCGTTGGTTGCAATCGAGCCACGCATGGGCGGCAAACGCTGCGGTGCCCGATGCCGCGATGCCGAAGTGTACTATTGATTCATAGCCCTCTGCGGCAAGCAACTGCTGTCCTGCCAGCGCTTGAACGAGGCAGCTACTGCTCGGGACGATGCGCGCGGCGACGGACACGCGCCATGCGATGTGGCGCGGTCGAGCGGCCGGCCGGCGACGTGGGCGCTTGCGGTCGGGTCGGCGGCTCAGCGCGCTTCGCCGCCGATCCAGAAAAGACATGACCGTGGCGAATGGCAGGAACCACAACGCCAGCCGCAAGGAGAGCACGACCGCAACGGCGCGGATCAGGCCGCCACCTGGTACCCGACCGCCTCTTAGCGCGTGGGTTGCCGCGGCGAGCGCAGGTCCGGGTTTCATCAGAGTTTACAAATCCGTGCGTTACACACTGATACGACCTCGGCTGCACGTCCTAAGATACATCGAGCGCACTAGCGGTTCGGCGCGCGCGCTACGCTATTCTACCGCATGGGCGAACCCATCACCATGACGTTGTCGTCCGTCGTCTGCTGGCCACCCGACGCATTTGCCGCCACCGTCGACGGGCGTGTCGTGCTCATGAGCCAGAAGCACGGCAACTACTACGACCTGGGTGGCATTGGCAGCAACGTCTGGCAGCGGCTGGCGATGCCCGTTCGGGTCGAGGTGCTGTGTCGCGCGCTGACCGAGGAATACGAGGGAGACCCCCTGGTGATTCAGCGTGATGTGATGGCGTTGCTCGGCCGGCTCGCTGAAGACGCCCTCGTCGAAGTGCGGGGCGGGTGACACGACGCGGGCAGCGTCGCGAATGACCTACGCATATACGGCGTATGGCCTGCGCCTCGCATCGGCGTTCCCGTTGCCCGAGCTGCTGCCGTCCACTCCCGGGATTGCGGACATCACTATCCGCTATGCCGACGTGCCCGAGTCGCTGCCCGACACGTCGTCGCACGGAATTGCGTGGCAGTGCGCACCGGGCCGTCTCCTGCTGTCCGTCGTTCACGTCGCGCGGTACCTGATCGTCGGTGATCGGGAAATTCACATATGCCCCCTCCCGGACAGCCATGAGTCCGACGTTCGACTATTTCTGCTTGGTTCGGTGCTCGGTGCGCTCCTCCACTCTCGGCGCATGCTCGTGCTGCATGCCAGTGTCATCGAGACGGAGCAGGGGGCGGTGCTCTTTGCCGGCAAGAGCGGCGCGGGCAAGTCCACACTCCTCGCGGCATTCCTCCAGCGCGGGTATCGGATGCTCGCTGACGACAAGGCGGCAATCGCGCTGAACGGCGACGAGGTTCCGCTCGCGATGCCCGGGTACCCACTGATGCGTCTGACCAGGAGTGCCGCGGATGCACTGTGCTATCCGGTGCAGGCGTCGCAGTTGCGTAAATCACTCGACAAGTACGTCCTGCCAATCGACGCCTTCTGCGCGACGCCGCTACCCGTGCACGCCATGTATTCACTGAGGGCGCACAACCGGTCCGACATCCAGGTGGAGCGGTTGCTCGCCGTGGACACATTCGACGTCCTCAATGGCGCGACGTACCGCCGGGGCTTTCTTCACGAAGCGGCGCAACGCCGCGCGCATTTTCAGATCCTTGGCGCGGTGGCGAGTCGTTCGCGCGTCGTTCGCATCGCGCGACCTGCACACACGTGGAACGTTGATGCGCTGAGAGAGCACATCGAAGAGGACCTGCGACGATGACGGGGATCCATTGGCTTGCCTCGTACCCCAAGTCCGGCAACACGTGGCTTCGCGTGCTCCTCACAAATTATCTGCGCGCGGCGGAAACACCCGCGTCCATCAACGACCTGGATGCGCCCTGGACGGCCGCGACCAGGGAGGCGTTTGACGAATGTGTTGGCCTCGAGTCGGCGGATTTGACGCGCGAGCAGATAGACCACTACCGGCCCGCGGTCTTCGAGCGCCTGGCAACCGAGCCCGGCGAGCCGGTGTTTCTCAAGATTCACGATGCGTTCACGTACAATGCGAACCATGCGGCAATCGTTTCGAAGGCGGCGGCGGGTGTCATTTACGTGTTTCGTAACCCGCTGGACGTCGCCGTGTCGTACGCGCACCATCGGAATGACTCGGTAGACGAGACCATCAGCGCGATGGCGTGCGACGACGCCGTGCTCGCGGGAACGGACCGCGCTGGGGGGCAGCTGCCGCAGACGCTCCTGTCGTGGAGCGCGCACGTGCGCAGTTGGCTCGATCAGTCGAACCTCAGGGTTCACCCTGTGCGTTACGAGGACCTTGTGCACGATACGGCGGGTACGTTCGCCGCGATTGTGCGGTTCGCTTGCCTCGAATTCGACACGTGCCGATTGGAGAAGGCCGTCCAGTTCTCGCGCTTCGAGCAATTGCGCGCCCAGGAACTCGCGTCGGGGTTTGCTGAAAGGCAGCCCACGGCGGTATCGTTCTTCCGATCCGGCCGGTGTGGCTCCTGGCGGGACGATCTTACGCGAGCTCAGGTTGATCGAGTGGTCGCAGATCACCGCGACGTCATGCTCCGCGTGGGATACCTGAGCCGAACGGGTGATCTATTGTGCTGACGCGCACGCGATGACACACCTTACGCAACCATCGCCGAACATTACGCGCGACACCGTGATTCGCCGTAGCGACGCCGTGCTGTCGAGCGATCTGGGCACCGACGTCGTCGCGATGGATATCGAGCACGGGACCTATTTCGGCCTGGAATCGGTGGCAGGACGCATCTGGACCTTGCTGGCGGAACCGACCGCCGCGGGCGCAGTATGCGACCGGCTCGCGGGCGAATATGAGGTTTCGCATGAGCAGTGCGACCGCGATGTGCTGGCGTTCATGGGCGACATGCTGCAACACCAGATCATTCAGATCGACGCAAGCACGAGCCGGTAGCTCGCAGCCGAGCACACGCAAGGAGGCGGACTTCCATCATTGTGGACGAATTGTTGCATCGCCAGATCGCGCTGTTCGGATTGAATGCGCTGTTGCGCTGATAGTTCACCACGAGAGGAGACCGATGGAGCCGACACAGAGTTCGCAGCCTGATTCGTCCCCCAAGCTGGGTTCCACGGCCGCCACTGGCCGGCTGTTGTGGGTCGCCCCCACGGTGAGGGTCCTCCCGGTGGTGTCCAACACGCAGACGGGGCTCAACAAGATCGGGAAGGAGATCTCGTTCTACAGCAGATCCTGACGCGGTTCATGGATGGATGAGCGCCATCAGCGGCTATGTTGAGCGCCATCGGAATGGGCGCGCACGTGACGAACTGACCGTCTGGTTTGACGCGCCCGCAAGCGAGGCGTGCACTGTCGATTGCCGTAGCCGCGACGAAGATCCATGTCCCGCCGTCCGCATCGAAGCAGATGTCCGTCTGGACAATCGGGCCGAGTTGCTCGCGCGTCTTTCGCTGCCCGGCGTTTCGGTGCTGTCGGACGCATCGCTCATCCTGTGCGCGTGGAAGAAGTGGGGGCGAGCGTGCCCCAACTATCTCGTGGGCGATTTTGCCTTCGCGATCTGGGACCCGCACCAACGGAGTGTGTTCTGCGCTCGCGACCACATCGGGGCACGGCCGTTCCACTATGCCATCATGCGAGACCGGTTTGCCTTCGCTAGCGATATCCGGAGCGTGCTTGCTGCCCCCGGCGTATCCGACGCGCTCGATGACGCGTATGTGGCGGCAACCTTGCTCGACAGGATGTACATGTCGAACGACCGCACGTACTACGCGGCCATTCGTAAACTCCCGCCCGGCCATAGCCTGACCTTGCGTGCGGACGGTGAACGATTGGAGCGCTACTGGCATCCGTCTCAATCGCCCGACGTTCGTTTCGCGGCTCCGGCCGACTACGCGGCCGCGGCGCGGGAGATCTTCAGGCAGGCCGTTCGCGATCGGCTCGCGACACAGGACAATGTGGGTGTTCATCTCAGCGGCGGGCTGGATTCGTCGAGCGTCGCGGTGATGGTTGCCCGCGAGCAACGCGCCGTGGGGAAGCGCGCTCCCATCGCCCTCTCCTGGCAGCCCCCTCCAGACGCCGAATCGATGATGTCCTGGGAGCATACCTGTATCGACGCCGTCGCGAGAAGAGAGGGGCTGCCCGTCCATTACTGCCCAATGAACCCGGGCGACGTACTGGAAATGCTACGGAAAGACCCCACGCGTGAGCCGGTCACGAGCACGATGATCATCGAAGCAACGACGCAGCGTTGTGCCGCCGCGCTGGGCATTCGTGTGATCCTGAGCGGGTTTGGCGGCGACGAAGGCCTATCATCCAAGGGCAACGGCTACTCCGCAGAGTTGCTCGTGCGTGGACGTTGGAACGCACTGTATCGCGAGAGTCGCCGCCGTCATGACAAACCGTTGAAGCACATCGCAGCGGAAGCGCTCCTCCTGCTCTTTCCGGACCGCGACACCGCGAGCAACCGCCTCGCGGCCAGGAGGTGGCGCACGCCCTATCGGGCAGCGCAGTGGATGCAGGCGGATTTTCTCCGCCGAGCCACCCCCCTCCGCTCCCTCCCGAGCCGTCAGGCGAGTGTGCGCTCCTCGCTCGTCTGGTGGTGGGAGAATGGCTACCTGACGGAGCGGATGGAATCGTGGGCTTTCCACGGGCGGCCGCACGGGTTGAGCTACGCCTATCCACTGCTGGATCGCCGCCTGCTCGAATTCGTTGCAGGCCTGCCATCGGAACAGCTCGCACGAGGACCCTCGCCGCGCGCGTTCATGCGCCGCGTGACTGAGGGGATCCTGCCCGTTGAATTTGCCGCAATGCCGGACAAGCCGAGTGACATCGTGCGCACTACGCCGGCGTTTGGCGTAGCGCGCCGTGCGCTCGCGCTTGCGGGCGAGCAGTTGGCGGCACTGCCGTCGGCGCCGTTGCGCGCGTGCTATGTAAACGTCGCAAACCTGCTCCCTCGGCTGCGCCCCGAGGCGCTCGAGGGGAGCGTTCGACTGGGCGATTTACTCCGCACTGTCCAGTTCCTGGATTTCTGAAACTCACATGAACCACGTTGCCAAGCCGGACACGCTGTGTGACCTCGGCCCCGTCGATATCGCGCCGATACAAGCGCTCGTTGCGCGGCTCCCGGACCGACTCTGGGACGTGGAGGACGATCGCAAGGAGAACAAGTTCGACGTGTTCCACGATACGCGTCACATCATCTTCCGCTTCATCGAGGGGATGCGGGATCATCGCTGCTACTACTCCAACCCGATCTGGGAGGTCTGGAAGGGGCACCTCGTGCCGATCTTCGAACAGGCGACTTCGGGATTCGGATTCCGGGAGCCCGCGTACCCAAAGGCCATGCTCGCGCGGTTGGCTGCCGGCGCGGTGATCGACCGGCATACCGACGGCGCCGGGTCAAATCTCTTTACGCACAAGCTTCACGTGCCACTCACGAGCAATGATGGCGTCACGATGTTCATCCGTGACCGGCCCTTCAAGCTCGACGTCGGCCGGGTATACGAAGTGAACAACATCGTTCCGCACTCGGTGGAGAATCGCGGAGCGGACGATCGGATTCACCTGATCTTCGAGGTGTTCGACGAAGCGGAGCCCGCGGGCGTGTGATTGTCTCGTTCCGGCACCGGTTCATTTTTGTCGCCATTCCAAAGACGGCGACACACGCGTTACGTGCTGCTCTTCGCCCGCACCTCGACACGCGCGATTGGGAACAGTGCGGCCTGTTCGAGCAACGACGATTTCCCGTCGTCGCGCTCGCGGAGATCGGACACGGACACATCACCTGCCGCGAGCTCTACCCTTTTCTTCTCCCGGACGTGTGGGAGAGTTGTTTTCGGTTCTGCATCGTGCGCGATCCCTGCGAGCGCTTCGTGTCCTATTGTCGTTTCATGAACCGCGACAACGGCCGAATGCGCGACGACCCGATCGGGACGATGAAGCGCACGCTCGCATGGGCGGCCGACGGCCAGCACGTGCTCTTCAGGCCCCAGCACGAGTTTGTCACGGACGAGGACGGAGGCTTGATGGTGAATTACGTTGGCCGCGTCGAGGCGCTTCAGATGCATTTCGATCGCATTTGCGAAACGATTGGCCTGCCGGCAGCCCCGCTGGATCGGGTGAACGTGAGCGGGTCGTCGGCCTATCGCGATTGCCTCGATCAGGAGTTGACTGAAATGGTTCAGGCGCACTATGCCAGGGACTTCGCGCTGTTCGACTATCCGCCGGCAACGTCGCAGGTCGCGTGATGAACGGCGACAGGCCAAATGACGAGCCCTCCGGGCAATCGCTCTGCCTGTCGTGCGGGCTCTGTTGCGACGGAACCCTGTTTACCAACGTCCAACTCGTACCCGACGATTCAGTACTCCGGCTGCGTTCGCGGGGCCTCCCGATCATCGAGATGGACGGGAAGCAGTGTTTCGAGCTGCCGTGCGTCGCCCACGGCCAGGGATGCTGTAGTATCTACGCCGATCGTCCGACGCGCTGTCGTGAGTATCGGTGCGCACTGCTCCGTCGATACGAGAAGGGAAGGATCACCTGGGCCGACACACAGGAATGCATTTCCCGTGTTCGTTCCATCGAGGCGAAAATCAGGACGGAGTTCACGCGCGTCGCACCCGAGCAGCACTTCACCTCCGCACTCGCTGCACGGGGTTTGCTCCCGTCTGATGGAGCGCTCGCGGGCGATCCGCAATTGCGTCGCGCCTGGGCGCCGGTGATGATGTGGCTCTCCGTGCTGCTCGACACCGCACAGGCGCAGTTTCACGGACGGCGCACGCCGGCAGGCCCGCCCGAGGAGGACATCGTCGCCGGGGGATAGCCCGTGCCTGTTGCACGTTGACTCCAACGGTGGCCGCGGACTATCCGGCAAGGACCGACATCCTCGCGGAAGACTCCTGACGCTGGTGCGAGCAATACACGACAGACAGGACCCGCGAAGCGCCCGAGATTGGAGCACTACTCACGCGTTCTCAGGGGAGGCAATGTGATGACGACCGCGACCGCGCCAACGACGCGAACACCGACAGCGAATGATCTCGCGGCCATCATCGCGCCGGCGACGATCGCTATCGTCGGCGCGTCGCGCACGGCGGGCTCGTTGGGTCACCAGGTATTGCTCAACCTGCTCACGCACGGCTTCACTGGCGCCGTGTATCCGGTAAATCCTCACGCCCACGCCATCTGCTCGGTGCGCGCGTATCCCACGGTGGCCGCCGTGCCCGACGCGCTGGACATGGCCGTGGTCGTCGTGCCGAAGGACCACGTTCTTGCTGTCGCAGAAGACTGCGGCAAGGCTGGGGTCAAGGCCCTTGTCGTGATCTCAGCGGGCTTCAGGGAGGTTGGTGCCGAGGGCGCGATACGGGAGCGTGGGCTCATGGAGGTGGTGCGACGCTACGACATGCGCATGGTCGGTCCAAACTGCATGGGTGTGATCAATGCCGATCCCGCAGTGTCGATGAATGCGACCTTCGCGCCGGGGATGCCGCCGTTCGGCCACGCGGCGTTCGTGTCGCAATCAGGCGCGCTTGGCCTCAGTGTGCTCGACTACGCTCGCGAGTACGGCATCGGCATCTCGCAATTCGTGTCGGTGGGAAACAAGCCGGATGTGAGTGGCAACGATCTCCTCGCGGCGTGGGAGAACGACCCATCCGTGCGCGTCATTCTGATGTACGTCGAGAGCTTCGGCAATCCCACGCGATTTCTCGAGATTGCCTCGCGCGTGACGAAGACGAAACCGATCATCGTCGTGAAGTCGGGCCATTCGCGGGCCGGGGCACGAGCCGCGTCGTCGCACACCGGTGCCCTCGCGGCGAGCGACAAGGCGGTGGACGCGCTGCTCACGCAGGCGGGGGTGCTGCGCGCCGGAACGATCGAAGAACTGTTCGACCTCGCGATGGCGTTCGAAGTGCGCGCACTACCGGCGTCGCGACGTACGGCAGTGATCACGAACGCCGGGGGACCTGGCATCCTCGCGGCAGACGCGATGGAGACGTGCGGGATTGAGCTTCCCGAACTGACTCCGGCCACGCTCGCTGGGCTCGCCCCGCTCTTTCCCGCCGAGGCTTCCATACGCAATCCGCTCGACATGATCGCCTCTGCCACGCCGGCCGGATACGCTGCGGCGATGCGCGTCATTCTGGCTGATCCAGGTGTCGATGCCGTGGTGCCGATCTTCGTGCCGCCTTTTGGCGTTCGCCAGGAGGATATCGCCACGGCAATCAGCACGGCGAGTGAGGCATGTCCGTCGAAGACTGTGCTCGCGGTGCTCATGGGCCGTGAGGGGCTTCCGCTGGGCCGAGCCCAGCTGCATGCGTCCCACATTCCCGCGTACATATTTCCGGAGTCGGCGGCGCGCGCCCTGAATGCGCTGAACAAACAGCGTGAGTGGATGCAGCGTCCGTGTCGCAACCCGGCGCTGCTCAACGTGGACCGAGCCGCGGCCTCGCGCATCATCGAGGAGGCGCAGCGGGAAGGCCGGGAGAAGCTGACCGAGATCGAGGCGCTGCGGCTCCTCGCTGCATATCAGATCCCGGTCGCCCACGCCGTGCTCGCGTGCGATGAGGCCACCCTCGTCGATGCTGTCCGCGACATTGGCGGGCCCGTTGCGCTCAAGATCGTCTCGCCCGACGTCACGCACAAGACGGACGTTGGAGGGGTGCGCGTAGGCATCTCGGGGGAAGAAGAGGCGACGGCGGCGTATCGTGAGATACTCGCACGTGTGGGCACGGCAGTGCCGGACGCGCAGGTGAGCGGCGTCCTGGTCCAACGCATGGTGCCTCATGGCCGCGAGACCATTGTCGGCATCACGCGCGATCCCGAGTTCGGCCCGCTGCTGATGTTCGGGCTCGGTGGCATTCTGGTGGAGGCGTTGGGCGACGTGGTGTTTCGCATTCCGCCGGTGGACGACGCGCTGGCGATGGACATGCTCGCCCAGATTCGCGGCGCGAAAATCCTCGACGGCGTTCGCGGCGAGCACGCAGTGGACCGGCACGCGCTCGCTGATGTGCTGCGGCGGGTCGGCCAACTCGCCGTGGACTTCCCGGCGATTCAGGAGCTTGACATCAATCCGCTGCTTGCCTTTCCGGATGGGGCGGTCGCGGTGGACGCACGGGTGCGGGTCGCCGTGGGTGTCTCGGCGCCGGAATAGGCGGGTGCTGACCGAGCCAACAATGGGAGCATGAGCATGAGGGGGAGCCACCAGCGGGAGCATGAGCGGGAGCGTGAGCCTCCAGCATTGAGCAACTCAGAGCTCGAGCTCAAGCTCGAGCTACAGCTTGAGCCCTGATCTGCTCAGTGCTGGCGGCTCACGCTCACGCTCGGGAACCGGGCCAGCCCCTCCTTGATGCGCAGCTCGAGCTCGTGCGCCGTGGGATGCGGCCGCAGTCCAAGGAGGTTCCTGATGCCGTGAATGCCTGCGACGGGTGCGATGGCCAACTCCGCCGCGCGGCGTTCGATTGCGCATCCGACCATCCCCTCGAGCGTGACCCACCCGTTCTCCACCAATAGCTGGATATCCTCGTGCGGTACTGCGCGGCTCCGCTCCAGTGCTTCAACAGACCGGCGCGCGATCTCGGGATCGGGCAGGTCGGCCTCGATCGGGAGATGCACGCTGATGTCCTGCACCACCGCGCGCACACCTGGAACGCGCGCCACCACGGTTTCGGCGACGCGCCGTTGCGCGTAGTCGTCCACAGTGCCCGTGAGCGTGACTACGCCCTCATGCACGGCGATGCCCACGTTCTCGTCGCGTACGAATGGGTCGCGTGCCAACTCCGCACTCACGTCCCGCTGGAGTTCGAGGTCCTTCTTCATGCATCCTCCTGATGTTGGTCGTCGAGGAAGGTCACAGCGCGCTGCGATCGCCGCGTCAGGGAACAGGCACCGAGGTGCCGTTCACGTGAGAGGGCGCGTCTTTAATACTGGCGCCCGGTACGGGGGTGCACCGTCCGCCAATGCCTGACGGCGGTAACCGATGCGGGCGCAATGCTCGCGGCGACGGTGATCGATACGAGCGCGGCGTCGATTCCTCGTCCACTCGACGTGGCGATTGCGCTGGCCGACTCTGTGGTCGGCGCGGCTGTACACGATCGGCAGGTTGCCGCGTTGCGCGCGATGATCTCCGAAGCGCATCGTGGCGGCCGTGGATTTTGGTGCCACATAGGGAGCGCGGCCGACATCTGCGTCAGAAGATGGGGAGCGCGCCGGCGCAGATCAGGGAAGCCTCCCGACGCGCTCGCGTACCCGAATGGCTTACCGTGATTGTGCGCTTGAGGGCATCGCCGCGCATCACCTGTGTACCGCCGTACCATTCCTGCTGAACAATGAGATTGTCGATATACGTTGTGGCCTCCGCCACCATCCTGGCCGGACCGATCCGCGCGCAGGCCAGTGCCACCGGTGCGTGCATGCCGCATGACGTCGCGACCAGGGACCTCGGTCCGCAGCTGGCCAAGTTCCGTCGCGTCGAGATGCCGTTCTCCACCTCCGGTCTCTCGGCACAGGAAGTCCGCATGGTACGGAAACTGGTAGTGGCGGCGCAATACGTCGACAGCATCTACTGGCGCCAGAACGATTCAGTAGGGCTCGCACTGTATCATGGGCTCGCCCATTGTCCGTCCGCGGCCGATCGGCAGCTCGCCAGGTTCCTCATGACCAACGGAGGCCGATTCGATCTGCTCGACGAAAACAAACCGTTCGTCGGCAAGGACACGTTGGATGCGGGGCGGCTCTGGTATCCGTCAGGCATCACCCGCAAGGAGATCGATGCCTACATCGCGGCGCATCCGGCCAAAAAAGCGGAGCTCTTCAACCCGCTCACCGTGGTACGACGCCTGGGCAACGATCTCGTCGGCGTACCGTATCATGAGGCATACAGGCAGTGGCTGGAGCCTGCGGCGCAAGCATTGCGTGATGCGGCAGCCCTGAGCAGTGACAAAGGATTCGTCAACTTCCTGCGGTTGCGCGCCGACGCTCTCCTCTCGGACGACTACTACAAGAGCGACCTGGCGTGGGTCGATCTCGACGATCCAAAGATCGACCTCATTATCGGCCCCTACGAAACCTTTCTCGATGGTCTCCTGGGCGTCAAGGCATCGTATGGCGCGACGGTGATGATCCGCAACGAGCGCGAGAGCAGGAAGCTCGCGATCTACAAGAAATACGTCGCCGACATTCAGGACGCCCTTCCACTCGACTCCGCGGACAAGCCATCGACGAAAGGCCACGTGGCGCCGATGGAAGTCATGGATGCGCCATTTCGGACCGGGGACATACGGCATGGCTACCAGGCGGTCGCCGACAACCTCCCGAACGATCCGCGCGTCAACGTCGAGAAAGGGACGAAGCGGATGTTCTTCAAGAACTTCATGGATGCGCGCGTCAACTACATGGTCCTTCCGATCGGACAGCGGTTGCTGCGACAGGATCAGGGCAAGCTCGCGTCGATGGATGGCTACATGACGTTCGCTGTCATGCATGAAATCTGTCACGCGCTCGGTCCAGCGTATGCGCGGACGAAGAGTGGCAAGGCCGATATCGTCGAATCAATTGGCTCGATCTACAGCGGAATCGAAGAGGGGAAAGCCGACGTCGTCGGCCTGGTCGGCCTGGAGTGGTTGATGCGCCATGGCGTGCTGCAATCGTCCCGCGGGCCTGAGTACTATGCGTCGTACGTGGCCGGCATCTTCCGTACCGTCCGCTTCGGCGTCGCCGAGGGCCACGCGAGAGCCATGATGGCGGAGTTCAACTATCTCTCGGAACAGGGCGCGATCACGCGCGACGAGAAGACTGGCCGGTATGCCATCGACGCTGTGAGGATGCCGGTCGCGGTGGCGGGGCTCGCCAAGGAACTGCTGGAGATCGAAGCGACCGGCGACCGCGATCGTGCCGCCAGGTGGTTCGCCCAATATGGCACGATGTCGATGACGCTCAAGTCCGCGCTCGCAAAGGCAAACGACATACCGATTGACGTCGATCCAGTCGATGCCTTTTCACCTACGCTGAAGTAGGCCGGTTCCATCGACTGTCGGGTGAGCCACGCTAGCGCGTTCGCTGTTCGCGTGCCGCCGCGCGTGAGTCGCGGTACGCGTCGGCGTCGTGCGGTGGGGCGCCGCTCTCAGCGGGGCAGATACCGTTGGCGCGTGCGGTCGCCGTCGCTTCGCCACGGGAGCGGACACCGAGCTTGCCGAGAATCGCCGACACGTGGTGTCCCACTGTTTTCGTCGACAGAAACAGCCGCTCGGCAATCTCCGCGTCGCGCAGTCCCTCACAGACGAGCGTTAGGATCTCGAGCTGCCGCGTGGTCAGCCGCGCCGGATTGCGGCGGGTTGATGGGCGATCACCACGTGGCACCCCGCGCGCGCCGATGACGCGCAGGCGCCGCCGCACGAACGCCGCGCCGGTCTCCGAGCCGAGCTGCTCGAAGGCGGTGAGCGCGTCGCGCAGCGCGCTTTCATCATCGGCGTCGGCGAGGGCGAGTGCGCGCTGATACGTGCATCCGATCCGCGCCCACTCCTCCGCGGCGGCGCGCCAGTCGCCAGCGATTTGCCGCTCTGCCGCGATCGACAGGGTCAGTGGCCCAGACGGCAAACGCCCGGCGCGCCACAACCACAGGGTGAGTTCGGTGACGTCTCGCCTGACGGCACCGCTCGTCGTCACCCCCCATCCGATTGCCGCTTCATCGCCAGCTCGGTGCCCGTCACCCAGCAGCCAGGCCGCTTCTGCGCGGGCGCACGCGACAGGCACGATTCGCTGCGATTCCTTCGTTGCGCTTGCCAGGTCGCGTGCATCATCGAGCAGGGGCTCCCAATCATGATCGCGACGGTGCATGCGGATGCGCGCGAGCACCAGCGACGCGGGAATGCGACTGACTGCCAAACACCGTGGATGGCCGAGCACGGCGAGTGCATCCTCGACGGCCTCGTTCCAGTGGCCCATCTCGAACCGAAGCAGTGCACGCATGGCGAGCATGTACAGCATCCACGGATCCAGGTCGCGCTCTTCACAATAGGCCAGGCCATCGCGCAGGTACGCGTTTGCGCTATCGAAAAGGCATCGCCGTTCGAAAACGACCGCCAAATTCGTGTACGCACGCGCGACATGCTCGTGATATCCGTTGGCCAGTGCGATAGCCAAACTGCGCTCGACCTTCTCTTGCCCGCCTGGGCGCATGTCCTCGAACTCGGCCGTGCCGACATTGTTGAGCGCGTGACACAGGCACTCCGTGTCGCCGAGCGGTTCGGCCATGCCGATCGCGCGGGTGCCCCAGAACACGGCGGCGTCCGTGTCGTCAGCGAGCAGGGCGAGCTGCGCGCGGTTGCTATAGGCCATGGCGAGTTCGCGTCCCGGCGGCAGCTGCTCCAGCACCTCCACGGCTTCCGCGCCGAACCGCTCTCCAGCGTCGCGATTGCCGGTGGACCACCAAACGCGCGACATCCAGCGCAACGTGTCCCCTTCGCGCACACGGTCGCCGAGCTCACGCCAGAGGGCCAGCGCCTCCGCTCGTGCCGAGCATGCCGCATCGATCGCGTTGGTGAGGTAGCATTCGTACGAGTACCGCTCGTACAGGACTGCGCGATCCCGCTTGGGCAGCGCATCGGCGATGCGCAACACGCGCCCGTACAGCGCGGCAGCCTCTCGATGCGCGCCGACGGACGCGGCCTGTTCGGCGGCGATGGGTCCGAGACGCAATACCGCCGCATTGTCTCCGGCGTGGTCTGCGTGATGGACGAGCCGCGCTACAGATACCTCACTCGCATCCCGAGTCAGCAGCGCTGCCAGGCAACTTGCGTGCAGGGCACGCCGCCGGTCTGCGGGCAATGCATCCTCGATGGCGCGCCGCGCGAGCTCATGCCGAAATGCCAACGATCCATCGTCGTGCTGCACCATGCCGATGGCGCGACACTCGTCGATCGTCGACGACCGTGGTGCCAACAACTGAGCGACGAGCGACCGGTCGATGCGCGAGGGCACGACCGCGGCGAGTTCCATGACCATGCGTCCCGCGTCAGAGAGCCGCGCAGCGCGTGCCATGACGGCGTCGCGCACCGTGGCGGGAATCGTCTCGCGATCTGCGGCGAGTGCTTCGGTCAGGAAGAACGGATTGCCCGAGGTCAGTTCGTGCCAACCCGCGGGCGACTTGCCCGCGGCGCGCGCGAGCGACTCCACGGCCTGCGACGAGAGCGGCATCAATCGAACACGTCGCACGTTCCTGGGCGTCAGATCGCCGATTGCCGCGCGCAAGGGATGCGTTGATCCCACTTCGTCGTCGCGATAGGACACCACGAGCACGGCGGGTAGCTGATGGATGCGGCGCCCCAGAAAGCGGAGGAGGTCCAGGGTCGCTTCATCCGCCCAGTGGGCATCTTCCACTACTACCACCACCGGCGCGGGCGGCAATCGCAACTCGTCAAGCAGGGCGGCGAACAGGGTTTCGCGCGACGCAACCGAGGTGGCGGCGGCGAGGAGGGCGCCCCCCGCCTTCTGCGCCATGTCATGCAGCGGACCGAGTGGGCGAGGGGTGAATAACGGATCGCACATACCCCAGAGCACGCGCACACCTCCAGGTGCGTCAGGGAAGGCCCGAGCAATGAGCGCAGTCTTTCCGATACCCGCTTCACCGCTGACCACAACGACGCTACCGACGCCATCGGCGGCGCGGCCCGCGGCGGCATCCAACAGCGCCAGATCGTCGTCTCGTTCGAGAAGATCCATCATCAGTACTCGATCACCTGGCATCGTCGCGAGCAAACACTAATGGTGGCCGGAAGTCTTGAAGTCGGTTGACAGAGACCCGTGAGCCGGGTCGGCTCAACGAATAAGTATATCGCCGCGGTACAGCGGAGAGAGGTGTGCGGGCTGTTCACCGAAACGCGTGGGAGCACCGTCGTGCGAAGGCCGGACGTCTCGGCCTGCACCACCCTTGGCGAGGGCCGGTGTGCGCGAGCTTGCATCTCGCGCCCCCATAGGGAAAGCGGCCGATTTCCGTCACCCAAGATGGGGAGCGCGCCGGTGCAGATCAGGGAACCGCTCCCGACGCGCTCACCTGTCTCCACTGCTTACCGTTGTCGAGCGTTTCGAAATTCCCATACCACGCCATCTGAGACAGTGATCATGCCAACCCGCACGCAATTCCGCCGGACCGCCGCCGTGGCCCTCTGCGTCGCCACACCGGCCGTAGCGCTCCGGGCAACGTCCGCCTCGCCGACCAGCGCCGCCTCCGCCGTTCCCGCACCAACGTCCGTGACCCGCAGCGTCGACATCAAGGGCTCGCCCGCCGTCGTATGGGCCGTCATCGGCCCATACTGCGCAATCGCGGACTGGCACCCGGCGATCGCGTCCTGCAAGACCGACGGCAAGTCCCCGCCGACTCGCACCTTGGTAACCAAGGACAAGGCCATGTTCGTGGAACTGGAGACCGCCCGCAGCGACGCGAACCACTTGTACTCCTACACCTTCATCAGGACGCCGCTGCCGGTTAGCCATTATACCTCCACGATTAAGGTCACGGCGAACGGCGCGGGCATGTCGACAGTGACGTGGAGCGGGTCCTACGATGTCGATCCTGCCAACATCCAGGCGGCGAACGACGCCTTGGTTGGCATCTACGAGTCTGGCCTCGCCAGCATCAAGGACAAGCTCGACCGCTGACCTACGCACAGTTCAGTTTCGCAAGCCACGATAGCCCCGCCGCAGGCGGCGGGGCTATGCGTTTGCGGCCCGGCCTGGAAGACGCCGAATGTTCCAATGCGGCGTGGTGTCTCTCCTGAAACCATTCGGCAACCGGTCGTGTCCAAGTCACAACCTGTGACCAACCCACAGCCGGGAAGCCCCAATGCAGCATGTCACGCGAGTCGCGGTGTGGTATCTGGCCGCCGCCACCATCGGATTGGGCGCGAGTGCCTTCCACTCGCCCTCACCTGCTGACGTCGTCACCGCCGCGCATGCGTCGATGCGCGACACGGTGCCCGATCCCACCACCGCGCTCGCCGCCGCCGCCATCACAATCGACCCCGAACGAATGGCGGCCGGCGATGCCGCGTCCCTCGCGGCAATCGGGCGCGCCATCGGCAACGCGAAAGTCGTGATGCTCGGCGAGCCATGGCATGGCGACGGTGGTGCGATCCGCGCGCGTGCTGGGCTCGTGCGCTACCTGCACGAGCAGCTCGGCTTCGATGTCCTCTTGTTCGAGGCCGATTTCTATTCACTCGGAACCGGTTGGGTGAACGCGCGCTCCACCGCCGATGTCCAGCAGTTGGGACGCGACAACGTCTACGCCTTCTGGAGCGCCACGAAGGCCGCGGCGCCCATCTGGACGTATCTCGCCGAGCAGCGGAACAGTGCGCGACCGCTCGACGTTGGCGGCTTCGACATTCGACACACCGGTCGCCTTGCGCGCACAGAGCTGGCCGCGAAGCTCCGGCCGAGGCTACAGGCAGCGGACCGCGCGGGGGTGAGCGTTGATACCGTGGCCTTCCTCGCGACCCTCCATCACTTGCTGACCGAGGAGCGGGAGTACGAACCCTCTGCGAGTGAACGCGCGACGTTCCTTGCCGCCCTTGATCGGCTCGCACTGGAATGGGATCGAGCGGGCACGAGTGACGATCAGTTCTGGGCGCAGGAGGCACGCAGCCTGTCGTGGGCCGCGCGCTTTGCCTGGGCCCGCGCGAGCCGCGACCGCGGGATGGGCGACAATTTCGCCTGGCTTGCCACACACCGGTATGCGGGACGCAAGATCATCGTGTGGGCGCACAACAATCACCTCATCGAAGATCCGCGCATGTACACCGAGTCGCGCGACTCACTGGTGGCACCAGGAGTCGCCCGCATGTCACCGGGCACGCGTGACTCACTGTGGTATTTCGGCGCGAGCGTGCGAAAGCAATTCGGCGACGACGTCTTCACGATTGCCACGCTGTCGTACTCGGGCACGATCAGTCCCGAGATCATGACCGCCCTCCGCGGTTATCGCGACTCCACGAGTGTACCGAAATATCTTGCTGACTTCGACAGCGTCGCCACACTCGCGCCTACGCCGCCGGGCAGTATCGAGGCCGCGTTGGCGAAGCGAGGCATGTGCGCCGGGTTGGTGGACCTCCGCCCCATGCGCCAGAGTGTCGAACCGGTGCGCGCTCGCGCACTCACCATCTCCCCATACGGTTACCTGGCCATGCGCTATTGGGTCGGTTACGACGCCTTCCTCTTCCTTCGCCAAACAGTTGGGCTGAGCCAGCCTGCGGCGCGCTGCACGACGGTGCCGTAGCGCACGATATTTCGGCGCGCAGTCACGCGCGGACGGGCGCTGATTACTCCTCTCGGCGTTCGATCGCCAACAGGGCGAACGCCGCCCGGAACACCTCGTCGGGTACCAGCTCAGGCGTCAGGAACCGTTGGAACAGCAATCCCTCGGTCATCGCGTGCACCACGCGCACCAGGATGTCCGGCGGCATTGGCAGCTCGCGATCGTCAGCGATAGCGCGCACCCAGGCAGCACCCGCATTGAAGTCCCTGGCCGTGACCTCATGCACCTTCGCGCGCATTTCGTCGTGCGTAATCGCGTAGGCCATGCCGGTCAAACGGCCCACTGCCGCCATCCGTCGGTCCGGGATTGCCGCGATGGTCGCCTCACCCAGGGCTCGCATCTTCTCGGCGAAGGTTGAACCAGGCGTGAACTCAGGCTTGATGGGCGCCCAATAGGCGTCCGCCAGGGCGATGAACAGCTCGTCGCGATTGCGGAAATTTCCGTAGATCGCGCCGCTCGTCATCCCGGCCCGCTGCGCCACCTCCGCCAGCGTGGTGCTCTCGAAGCCTTTCTCGAGGATCAGTTCGCGCGCTGCCTCGAGCAGCTTGGCGCGGGTCCGGACGCGTTTGTCCCCTTTCGGCCGCCCCCGTGGGCCCGCAGCGCTCATGTCGGATGCCATCTGCCCAACTTACCCCTTGTCTATTTTATAGTGAATCTATTTTATTGGAAGCGCATATTATAACGCTCTGGAGCCCCAATGACGAGAGAAGATCCGATCGCCACCGCGCTCGAAGCGGTCGTAAGCGCCGGCAAGCTGGCGGGGGTGGCGACGCTGGTGTGGAAGGATGGTCAAGTCGTTCACACTACGGCAGTTGGCTATCGCGACATGGAGGCGAAACTGCCTGTCGAGCGCGATACGTTGTATCGCATTGCCTCCATGACGAAGCCGATCACCTCGACTGCGGCGCTCATGCTGCTGGAAGAGGGCCGCTTCGCGCTCGACGATCCGATTGCCCGGTGGGCGCCGGAATTTTCCGAAATGCAGGTCCTGCGCTCGCCATCCAGCCAACTCGACGAGACGGACGCGGCCGAGCGGCAGATCACCTTCGAAGATCTGCTCACCCATCGCTCGGGCCTCACATACGGCGCGGCCCATGCGGCTCACATCGCGCGGGCCTTTGCCGAGGCACTTGGCGGGGACATCGATAGCACCGTGGCTCCTGACGACTGGATCGCTGGGCTCGCTGGCTTGCCCTTGATCGACCAGCCTGGTGCCACGTTGCACTATGGCCATTCCGCCGATCTTCTGGGTCTGCTTATCGCACGCATCGAAGGAGCGCCTCTTGGCGACGTCCTCCAGCGCCGCATCTTCGGCCCGTTGGGAATGCACGACACTGGCTTTACGGTGCCGGCCGAGAAGCGAGGAAGACGCGCGCGACTCTACGGCTTTACTGAAGAAGGGCGACTCGCGGTGCGGGACTGCGGACCCGGAGGCTCCACGCTACCTGAACGACCGGCGGACATGACATATGTCTCGGGAGGCCAGGGCCTCTGGTCGACGGTGGATGACTACGCCGCGTTCGCGCGGATGTTCGTGGGCGGCGGGGCAGTGGATGGCGTGAGGTTGTTGCAACCGGAGACGTTGGCATTGATGACCACCAACTGCTTGAGTGCCGGTCAGCGCGTCACGGCCGAAGTCGTGGGATTGCGGCTCTTCACGGCGGGGCATGGTTTTGGAATGGGGGTCGCGGTGGTCCTCGACCCCGCGAAGGCGATGCCCACGCTGTGCGGGGGAGGCGTTGGCGCGGTGGGTTGGCCGGGCGGATTCGGTGGCTGGTGGCAAGCCGATCCCAATGACAATTCGGTCAAGGTCTTTCTCACGCACAACATGGTCGAGCGCGAGCAATTCCAGAATGGCATTGGGTTCGGGGTGTACGGAGCCATAACGAAGTTCCAGGCGTTGGCGTCGGCCTGATCGACGCACCATTTCACTGCGGCGGCCAACTCGATGGCGTCCTCACCAGGTTACCAGCGCAGTAGTCGACACACTGCATGCAGATCGAATGCAAACTCGCGTCGATTCCTTGGGTGAGGTGCCAGTAACGCACGGTAAGCGAGGATCCTTCACATCACGACGCCGACACAACCGGCATCTCAGGATGCCGAGGGCTCGCGGTCGCTCCGGCGCGAAAATAACGAGCCGATTAAGATCAAGTCAGTGCGATGGCATCCGCCTTCAGTGGCGACCGTATCAGCGGAATAGTTGACTACTGTCCAGATGAACTTGCCTAAGTTGGCGAGGGCTCAATCCGAAAGCCGCGAACCATAGAGGCTACCACAATCATCAGGCCAACGGTCGCCCCGACCGAGCGCCAGTTGATCCAAGAGCCGATTAACCCTCCTATTAGCGCCCCTAAGAGACCGCCGTAGGTTATATGAAGAAGGCCATACCATGGTAGCCACCAAATACTCTCATCCGGACTACTCCTGGCAGCGAAGAACTGCTGTTGCGCAGCGAGGACTGCTTTAGCCCGAAGATTCCGAATTCCGGTAACTTCCTGCAACAGGAAGTATCCGTCATTGTTCAGGAACGGCAGTAGAAGGTTAAACACAATTGAGGCGGGACCACCAACAAGGACAGCTGCCAATACCAGGTCAGGGACATTCCAGAACATCGCACGAGCAGACAGCATCGCGCCTGTCCACAGGAGTATTTCTGCACAGACGCCGCCAAGCAGAACGGAGATGCGCCAGCTCCGATTCGGAATAGTTACGATGTCAGAGGCGTCAGTATACGCCTGAGGCACGCCAAAAAATAGCCGACCTCCGATTGGAGTCGCGCGTCCGGTAGCCGCTCCCATTAGGACGGCATGTCCGAGTTCGTGACCAAGCCGGAGTACAACCATGGCGAGCAGTACGATGGCGGGCATGTACCAGCCAAGGTGGCCCTGCGTGCGAATCATCCATGTTTCCATGGCCAGCGCACCCGACGCGCCAGTCCAAGTTCTTGCCGTGATCAGGAGACAGAGCCCTGCCAGAATTGGCGTAAGTCGCGCAAGTCGTAGCACAGGCCTTCGCATCGGCACCGGAAGCGGAGGGACTGCGCAGAGCTCCACTCGCATATCATGCCAAACACGTCCGGCTGTCGCAGCTTCGTGCATGGAAGCATCTGCGCGCTCAAGAAGCCCCCTCGCAACGAGGCCGTCCATAATCTGGGAGAATCCGTGCGTGGTGAGATCGAACTCTGCAGCTTGGGCCCATGGTTCGAGTCTCGGTGGCAGCGGGCGACACGGCTGCCACCCCTCACGCACTGACGTAATGAGAGCTGCCGTGCCGGGCATCACCTTCCAGCTCCGCCTAGACTTCTCCGCGTAGACAAACCAGGAACCGCAATCACTCTGCACCATGGTGTGGTCGTTCGGCACGCGCCACCTACTGCCGCTCACACAGACCACCGCAACCCCAGAGCTCGCCTCCACAATGTCTACTTCGACCACGTCACCCACTCGTCCGCCTCCTTCGCCGTAATCTCACCGCTTAGCGTCTGACGGACGTAACCGCGTGCATCCAGCCTGAGAAGGACAGGAGTCGCCGCTATGCGGCTACGGTGCAAGAATGCGGTCACACCGCCGCTCGGTCCCCGGGCTGTGCTACCCAATCCCAGAGAATCCACCATCGCCTGACCCTGTTGGGCACCCTCCAGCGCAACTACCGTCAGCCGCGGGAGATGGGCACGTCCTGCGCGTAGCGCAAGGGCGGCAATCACGGCGTGGCAATGGGGACATGTGGTGGACACGATAAGCACGACTCGATCCACTCCATCGCAAAGAGGAACGGGGTGTCCTCCAGTATCTTGAACGAGCATCCCCTCGAGCGAGTACGCCTCAAGCGAGTAGCGCGCCGAGCGACCGTTCACCACAGATCCCCCGATCCCAGCAATTCCCGCGACACTGATAGCGGCGATCGCGAGTACCATACCACGCTTCGACCGCGGTTTGCCTCGTCGACCCGCAGGCCTGGACAGTATTTGGCGCACGCTCACAGGAGGGGGTAGTTGACGACTGTCGAAAGTGCAACGCGCACCAACATGAGAACGACTGCCCAAGCAAGAGACGCGGCCACCGTGACTGGCCAAGATAGGCCAGGTACCAAGCGCCTTAGCACGACTGCGGAAACCGCCACCGCGCACGCCTGAAAGGCATCTACCTGTGCAAGAAACGTTATGAACGCGGCAGAACCATCGACACCCAGGACAGAAGCGGCGTTTACTTGCGCCACATGGGTCCAGTCACCGGCGGCGGCATCGTCCAAGCCTCTCGCCGCGATTGCCCATCCCCACATTGCGATACGGAGTACGATCTCTGCTAGCCTCGACACGGAGGTCGCAACCAACGCATTCCGCGGCGTTACCCGTGCCTCCGCACCCAGAAGAGAGATGTTCATCAGCATTCCAGAGAGCAGCGTAGCCACCACATAGAACAGCGCACTGAAAAGCGCGCTCCATCCCGCCGTGCGGTTCTCGATGGCTTGGGCGTACATTTCACGTGGTCGCTGACCGAGGTGCATGTGCCCACTAACCTCGACCGCTTGTACCGCTGCCTCCACAACCCGCGAGGTTCCAAAGGTGCGAATGTGAATCTCCGGCATCACTCCGACCAGTAGCGCCGCGATCAGCGCTGGAAGCAACCACGAAAGCCGATGGAACCAGTGGCCACTCCTCGGAGCCTGATCTGGCGAATACCCACCATTCGTGGACATTGTGAGCGTGGGACGGGCGACGTCTAATAGCGACACGTTGAACGAACTCCGGCTTAAGTCGTATGTCGTGAATTGAACTGCGCGTGCCGGCCCTGAATGCATGCAACCCAGAGTAGAGTGCCGCCGAACACAATCGAGAATGCTCCGCCGGTCAATGCGGCTAGTTGCCAACACGCAATTGCCGGGAGTACCGCGCCAGCTACTACAGCGCCATAGCGCGCAGTCCTCCCAAGAAGCTCGGTATTCATACCGGCGCGAATTCCCCACGCTCCCGCGGCAGCCGCCCAGACGGCGGCTGATGCGGACAGCAGCCAGCTATATCCCAAAAGCGGTATGGCTCCCATCCGCGCCAACGGATGCGCAAGCACTAGAAGGATGAGAACAGTACTCCACGCAACGAGAGCTATAAAAGTCGCCAAACACCGAGAAACAATCAAAAGCCCTGCCCTACCCATTACAACGCGAGTCCATCCAAACACTCCGGCTGCCTCTTCTCCCCATAGGACTTCAGAAATACCCAGAGCGGGAAGCGCGATCGAGAATAAGGCTGTCCACGGCAGGCTGCTTGGCATGAACGCGGCGGGAAGTCTTCCGGTATTGAGCAACAGCACAAAGTGAAACACAGAGCTTGCGACGATCAATACGCACGCGGCGACTGGCTCGCGCCGCAGCCAATTCGCGATTCGAGAAAGGTCGCGGACGAGTAGCACCGATAGTGCGCCGCGAGGGCGGACAACCGCCCTGCCGGCAACGCGACTCTCCCCTGCGCCTGACACAAATACTTCCGTAGAGGGTTGCGGAGACCACGACCAACGGGCCGCAGACAAAGCGAAGTTCGCGCATGCCCACGATGACACAAAGGAGACGCCCAGCAATACCGCAGATCCTGTCAATGAGATGCGCCACGGACTTCCAGCAAGAACCATCATTCGCGTTTGAACGTCCGATAGGTTCGCGCTAACCAGAGCGCTCAGAAAAAGCCCAGTGCTCAACAGGTATGCGACCAGGAGGATGCCTCCCAGCCCAAGACGAAGCAGCGGACGGCCAAAGCGAACGCGCCGCCCGAGCGCGTCTCCGACAAGGGCGAACCCCACCGTGACAAACACGGATGCAAATCGCGCAGATGTAGATACGTTGCCCAATCGCGCCAGCAGTGCGAGGCCAGGAGCCCAAGCGAGCGCGACCGCGCGCGCGGCGGCAGCTACCGCGGCTCTTAGACTGATGGCCCTCGGAGGGATACCAGCAATAGGTAGCCACTCAAACTCGAAGCGATCCTGCCATCCTCGACCAAAGAGTCCCAAACCCCTCCGGGCGCTGTCCAGCAGAATGAGAAGCGCCAGGATCGTTGCCATCAGCCCTCCTCGCGGTTCTGCAAGAATGCGCTGGACGCCGTCTGTCCCCTTACCCAGTAAGAGCCCCGCATAGCCAGCGGTCATCACAACTGCAGCGATGGCCAGTCCGAGTATCCGTCCAATGGCACGGAGTGAATCTGCGCGCCCGGCTGACGCGAGGAGATTGTCCCACGCGGCCTTCCGGCGGGATGCCTCGAGCAAGATAAGGCGACCTTCAGGCGAGCCAAGAGCAAGCCGAGCGGCGGACGCGACGCTCATGCGTCCGCGGTCAGATGGCGAAATACCTGAGCAAGAGGACGACCTGCTGCAATATCCCGAATCGGTCCGTCCGCCACGCTGATTCCGTCTCGCAGAATTCCCACGTGAGTCGCGATGCCATCCGCTTCGCGTAAGAGATGCGTGGAAAGCAACATGCTCCGACCCAATGCGACCCAGTCCCGTGCAAGCTCGTAAAACCCCTCGATACTTGGCGGATCAAGCCCAACGAGTGGTTCGTCGAGCACCAGGACGGAGGTCGTAGTCATCATCTCGACCCAGAGCGCAAGCTTGCGCTTGGTCCCAAATGATAGCGAGCGAACCGGCCGATCTATGGCATCCAGTGGGAGTGTCAATCGTTTCGCAGCGTCAGATGCAGACGTCGGCCACTCCGTTCCCTTGATACCGGCAACGAAGCTCGCCCATTGCCACCCTGTCAGCCCGTTATCGACGATAGGCGTGTCGGGAAGAAAGCCCAGCCCCGCTCGCGCGGCCATACGATCGAGCGGGACGGACATTCCGTTAAACCGAAGCGAACCGTGCCTACTGAAGAGGAGCCCGACCAATACGGAGAGTGCCGTCGACTTACCGGATCCGTTCGCGCCGCATAGTACGTAGATAGCGCCCTTGGGAACTGAAAGAGAGACATCCCGGACGCCTCCCTCGCCGTCGTAGGTTCGACAGAGATTCCGAAGCTCGATGGCAAGATCGCGCTGCCCCGCGTCGGCTTGCCGGTGAAAATCATGAAGGTGCTCGTTTGACACACAAAGAGACGGAAGGGGAAGAGCGAAAACAGTCATCGACGAGGAGGAGGAGCAACGTCAGCCGGTGAAGACGGCCGTGGATGTTGACGGGAGCGTCAGCATCCACGGCCGCACTACCAACAGAGGCTACTGGCCAGCGGCGCAAACGATCAAGGTCCAGCCTGGAGTTGACTCGCTTTGACGGACACGTGGTTTACGCCGCTTGCGCCTTGTGC
>JBDUCM010000311.1:0-3412 GCA_040003455.1 bacterium | reverse complement strand
AGATGATCGCGACGCTCGAGAGCCTGCGCGACATCGGCAACACCGTCATCGTCGTGGAACACGACGATGACACCATTCGCGCGGCTGACCACATCGTGGAGATGGGACCGGGGCCCGGCGTGCATGGTGGCGAAGTCGTTGTGCAGGGCACGCTGGCAAACGTCCTTGCGTGCAAGGCGTCACCTACCGGCCAGTTCCTCTCGGGCAAACGCTCGATCGCCATGCCGAAGCAGCGCAGGAAGGGAACCGGCCAGTCCCTCGTCGTCCGAGGCGCGAGAGAAAACAATCTCAAGAACATCACCGTCGCCTTTCCGCTGGGGCAGTTGATCGCCATCACCGGTGCGTCCGGTTCCGGCAAGAGCACGCTCGTGAACGACATCCTGTACAAGGCACTATGGAAACGACTGGTCGACACGCGCACCTTGCCCGGCGCGCACGATCGCGTGGACGGCATGGAGCACGTACGCAAGATCGTGAACATCGACCAGTCACCCATCGGGCGAAACAGCCGCTCCAATCCCGCCACCTACATCGGCTTCTACGACAATATCCGCGACCTGTTCACGCAGGCGCCGCTTTCCGTGGAGCGTGGCTACAAGGCGGGCCGTTTCAGTTTCAATGTGAAGGGCGGGCGCTGCGAGGAATGCCAGGGTGAGGGGGTGATCACCACGCAGCTCTACTTCATGCCGGACGTGGAAGTCATCTGCGGCGCCTGTAAAGGCGCGCGGTTCAGTGCCGAGACGCTCGAAGTGACCGTGCGTGGCAAGACCATCGATGACATCCTGAACATGTCGGTGGAAGAGGGCGTGTCGTTCTTCAGATCCGAACCCGCCATCGGCAAGAAGATCGAGGTCTTGAGCGACCTCGGGCTCGGCTATCTCACCCTCGGCCAGTCGGCAACGACGTTGTCGGGTGGAGAAGCACAGCGCATCAAGATCGCCACGGAGCTGAGCAAGCTTCAGCGCTCGCAGCACACGCTGTACATCCTGGACGAACCGACAACCGGACTTCATCTCGCGGACGTGGTGCGGTTGCTGGAATCACTCAACCGTCTTGTGGATACGGGTCACACCGTGCTGCTCATCGAGCATCATCTGGATGTGATCAAGACCGCGGATCATGTCATCGATCTTGGTCCTGAAGGTGGCCACGCCGGTGGAGAAGTCGTGGTCACGGGTACTCCGGAAAACGTCGCCGCGTGCAAGGCATCGCATACGGGCGCATTTCTCAAGGCGCGATTGAAGGCATCGAAGTAGTCGTCGCTCCGGTGCTCCAGGCCGCTCGCCCGCGCCTCCTGACGACCTTGGCCGTACCGAATTGGTGGCTGTCAATTCGCGTGGGAGACCACGTTTTGGCTCGCGCGTTGCAACGAACCTCTGTGTCGCGACGATCGTCGTCGCTCGAGCTTGCCGGCGCACAGGAGGGACTGCAATCCACGTTACCTGACTGTGCTACCGGGAGAACAGGTGTCGGCAAGCTTCCCGCAAAAGACACGCGGGGCATTGCTTCGCATTGGTTGAAGACAGGAGGTAGAGGATGAAAGCCTGCACTTCACACGCGTACTCCGTCAGCTTCGCAATGGCACTCAGTATCGCGAGTGCGTCTGTCGGGGGAGCGCAGCAGGACACAACGAAAGTTGATTCGACGCGGCGCGCGACGAGCGCAATCAAGGCTCCCGCGAAGAAGACCGTGCACAAGACCGTGTCCAGCACGGCTACGCCGTCCAGTAGTCGCGCCGTATCATCGACGCGCCTTCGCGTCACAAAGCAATCCGGCGGCGATGTCGTGACAAAGGCGGATACGACAACCGTCGCACCAACACCGCCGGCACCAACCCCAGCACCTGCTCCCGCGCCACCGCCCGACACGACGGCCATGACGCCGCCCGCGCCGACACCAGCTCCGCCAGCACCCGAGACGACGGCGGTGACCCCTACTCCCGCGCCTGACCTGACCATACCGCGCAGATCGCTCGGCAACTTCTACATCGGCATTGGCGCCGGTGGAAGCATTCCCATTCAGAACTTGCGCAATGGGTACAACACGGGCTGGAATACTACCGTGCCCATCGGCTGGGACTCCCGCGAGCTTCCACTTGGTGTTCGCGTCGACCTTGGCTATGACCGACTCCTCGGCAACAACAGTGCGGGAGTGACCGGTGACGTCTCGACCTACTCCGGCAATCTCGACGCGAAGGTGCGCCTTGGATCGTTCCTGAACCACTTTTACGCGCTCGGCGGTGTTGGCGCGAGCCGAGTGGTGGCGTCCGGCGGCGTGAACGCGGCCGCCAACACCAATGGTGCCTTCCCAATTGGAACCCCCGGAATGGCAACCTCATTCAGCGACGCGCCCACGCAGATGAACTGGCACGCCGGTGGAGGATTCGAACTTGGCATGGGCCACTCGTCCGTCTTCATCGAGTCACGGTACTTCCACGTCAACACGAAGAACGACCTTGGCGCCAACACGCGCTTCGTACCAATCATTCTCGGCTTGACGTTCCGTTAGGCTGACGTATAGCGACAGAAAGGCCGGCTCGCATGGCGCGGGCCGGCCTTTGTCGTTGTGCCAGGCTGCGTCACGGACGCTCCGGCCACGTGCTAAAGAGCGAGCGTCATCACCACCGCAGACGCCGGGCACGCGCCCTGAAATTCCGCCGTGGCGCGTACGTCGTCCGGCACAGCGTCGCGTGTGGTCTGCGCAAAACCAAAGCTTGGGAAGTACCGCTCCGCCGTGGTGGTGAGGAGATAGAGCGCCTTCACGCCACGTGCCTCCGCTTCCGCGATCACGCGCGTGACGAGCTCACGCCCCAGACCGCGACTGCGCCACTCCGGTATTACAGCCACTGAACGCAGCAATGCGTGCTCACCTGTTACACCACATGCTTCAATGCCGGCCACGCCAACGAGCTGCCCTTCGTCCTCGGCAATCACGAAACACGGAAGCGCGTCGTGCACACCGTCAAGCGGTAACGATGAGGCGGTAAGCAGTGCGGCGACACGTGGCTCGTCATCGTGTCTGGCCAATCGCAGTGTCGCGCTCATCAGTCGCAACATCCCGGTGCGCAGCACGCACCTTCTGCCTTCGGAACAACCGCTGCTGCCAGCGGTCGTCGTGCCGCGGGCGTGCCCGGCTTTGTTGCCCGTACGAACGCGCCCATGAACTTGCCGTCAATGTCCCTGGCGTATTGTTGCACGTCGAGCCCGGTGTTCTCCAGGAATGCTGTCGCGTCGTCCACCGTGTAGATGCGCGTGGGCTCGATGCTCGCGTTCTCGAAACCCACATCGCGCAGCAGGCCAAGGAACTCCTGTTCCTCCAGCGCACCCGCCACGCATCCCATCCAGAGCTCCGCACTCTTCTTCACGGCGTCGGGTACTTCGCCCCGCACAACCACATCCGACACGGCAAAGCG
>JBDUCM010000158.1:0-11623 GCA_040003455.1 bacterium | reverse complement strand
TTTCCGCACCCAAGGCTCGCGAGCAACGCCTCGGCAGGAACGCCCGCCGCCTGGCCTTCGTCGTAGAGGTTGGCGGTGATGGGATCCCAACTTTCCGTGGTGGAGCCGCAGCAACCACTGGAGCCGGTCGCCGGCCCGCAACACGATGCGGAGGTCTTGCTCTCTGTCACGCGACGCGCGGCTTCTCCGTATCGAGCTTGCACGGTTTCGCGGAGTGCGTCGAGATGCGTGTCGTCTGCCTGCTCGGTGTGGTCGGCCATGTTGTTCTCTCCTCTACCAAAAAAAGTTGATGCGTTTGGTAAAAACGTGTCGGCGGAAACAGCCCGCCTCAGCTCAGCAGCACTTCACCTTCAGCGACCGCGTCGCGCGCGGACGCAGCGACGACAGCAACTCCTCGGTCTCGACAAAGGCATCACGCGCCAGCGTGTAATACGACCACCGCCCTTCGCGACGATCCGTCACGAGACCGGCATCCTTCAGCACCTTGAGGTGATAGGACAGTCGTGATTGCCCCGTGCCCAGCGCGTCGGTCAGGTCGCATACGCACTTCTCACCGTCCAGCAACCGCGCAATGATCTCCACGCGTGCCTCGTCAGCGAGGGCGTTGCACAATTGCGCGATGCGCGGGACGTCGAGCGTGGCGGTAGTCACACATGCATTATAGCAGGTTTTTTTGATGCGTCAAGTCGGGAGACTGCGCCGCGCCGCTCACACGGCCACGAGCGCGCGGGCGCCCTGGTGCTTTGGCAGCCCCACAGAAATGGCCGCCGCGCACACCACGAACGCACTCGACACCCAGAGACACGCGCTGAGCCCGTAGGCCTGGTACACCCAGCCGGAAAGTACGGTGCCCAGCAGCCGGCCCATCGCATTCGACATGTAGTAGAACCCCACGTCCAGCGACACGCCGTCATGCTTCGCGTACGACACGATCAGGTAGCTGTGCAATGACGAGTTCACCGCGAACACCGCCCCAAACAACAGGAGCCCGCCAATCACCATCCAGTACGGCGACACGCCGCGCGACAATCCGATCGCAATCGTCGCCGGTATGCCCGCCAGCCCCAACGCCCACCAGAACGCCGCTCGGCCATCCGGCACTCGCCCCGCACCTTTGCCTGTGATCCGTGGCGCGAAGGCCTGCACGATGCCGTAGCCAATGACCCACACGGCGAGAAATCCGCCCACGTACCAGACGTCCCACCCGAATACGCTGCTGAGATAGACGGGCAGTGCCACCACGAACCACACGTCTCGTGCGCCAAAGAGGAACATGCGCGCTGCCGAGAGGACGTTGATGGCGCGACTCTTCGAGAGGATGTCGCGGAACCTGGGCTTCACTTTCGCCTTGCCAAGGTCGCGCGTCAGGAGCGCGAGGCTCATCAACCAGATGACGGCCAACGCACCAGCCATCGCCAACACGGCACCCCGGAAGCCGATGAGCGCAAGCAGGGCACCGCCCAGGAAGAAGCCCACCCCCTTCAGCGCGTTCTTCGAGCCGGTCAGGAGCGCCACCCACCGGTAGAGCGTGCCCTGCTCGCCATCCGGGACGAGCAACTTGATCGAGCTCTTCGCGCTCATCTTGTTCAAGTCTTTCGCGATGCCCGAGAGCGCCTGCGCCGCCATTACCCACGCCACGGTCAATGCCGCATCCGGCACGGCGAGCATGGCAAGGGCCGCTACCTGCATCGCGAGCCCCACGTTCATCGTCTTGTTCAGGCCAAGGCGAGCGCCCAGATATCCGCCGAACAGGTTGGTGACTACACCAAAGAACTCGTAGAACAGGAAGAGTGCGGCAATCTTCAACGGAGAATAGCCCAGCGCATGGAAGTGCAGCACCACCAGCATGCGCAGCGCGCCGTCCGTGAGCGTGAACGCCCAATAGTTGCCCGTGACGATCAGGTACTGGCGTACCGCGGGAGGGAGCCTGGTCAATGCCGTCATCGAGTTCGGCACGGGTGCCTACGACGCGAGACCAACGAGCCGCGCGAGTTCCACGGTTCGGTTGGCGTAACCCCACTCGTTGTCGTACCACGCATAGATCTTCACCTGTGTGCCGTTGATCACCATGGTGGATAGGGCGTCGATGATCGACGAGCGCGGATCCGTGCGATAGTCGATGGACACCAGCGGCCGGGTCTCGTAGCCAAGGATGTCCCTCAGTTCGTTGTCGGCGGCCGCTTTCAGGAATCCATTCACCTCCTCCACGGTCGTCGCTCGTTCCACCTCGAAGACACAATCGGTCAACGACGCATTCGCCAGCGGCACGCGGATCGCGTGCCCGTTCAGACGGCCACGCAATTCAGGAAAGATCTCCGCAATCGCGGTCGCCGATCCCGTGCTCGTAGGAATGAGACTCATACCCGACGCCCGCGCTCGCCGGAGGTCCTTGTGCGGCTGGTCGAGGATGCTCTGCGTGTTCGTCAGGTCGTGAATAGTGGTGATGGATCCATGCCGAATGCCGAGTTGTTCGTGGATCACTTTCACTACAGGGGCCAGGCAGTTGGTCGTGCACGAGGCGGCCGTGACGATGCGATGCGCAGCCGGATCGAACAAATGCTGGTTCACCCCCATCACGATGTTCAGCGCGCCCTTCTCCTTCACAGGCGCACTGACCACCACACGCTTCACCCCTTGCTCCAGGTAGCCCTGGAGCACCGCAACCGTCTTCATCTTGCCGCTCGCCTCAATGACGATGTCGCATCCCGACCAGTCGGTATCTGCGATGGTCGTGTTCGCGGTCACGCGAATGGATCTCCCATCGATCACCACGGCGCTGCCGTCAGTCGTCGCCTCGAAGCGCCACCGCCCATGCACGGAATCGAAGTTGAGCAGATGCGCATGCGTCGCCGCATCGCCTGCCGGATCGTTCACCTGCACGAATTCGAATTCCGGCCAATGCCACGCGGCGCGGAGCGCCAGACGGCCAATGCGACCAAATCCGTTGATGCCGATCCTGATTGTCATGTGGTGCTGGTTCCTGGACGGTGATGGTTGCTAGACGATTCAGGGTGCGCGCCACGCATCAAAGCACCCTTGCTTGTGCGAGTATGCCACGTCGCACCGAGTGCCGCGTAACGGATAGGTCACTCGTGCCACCCTTCAGGCCTGGCAGGCAGAGTACGGTTACTTCCAGACGGGGATCTTCACATAGCTCGACGCATGCCACTTGATCAACAACGGCACCTTCCCGTCCGCGATCGTCTCGTCGGCCACGTTCTTCCCCGTGCCGTAGTTGATCGGCGCGCGGGAGCTCTTGTTGATGTTCACCACCACGACCAGCCGGCTCCCCTTCGCGAGCCGGCGGCTGATCATCCGCGTGTTGCTGAATGGCACGGCCTCGATGGTCCCCGGGGTAAGCAACCCGCGCCTCCTTTTGTCCTTGGCATAGCTGGCCCGCCCCACATAAAACGACAGTTGAAAATAGCGCCCCTCGGGCGTCAGCTCGTACAACTGCACGCCAACGTCCATGTCCTTCTTGTTGATGGTGGCGCGCAGCACTCCACTCAATGAACCGTTCATGGACAGCGACGCGTGCAATGGCTCGCTTTCGTACACGACGCCACCTCCCTCGTCCGCCGTGCTGTCCTCGAGCGGATTGTGAATCGAGTTGTCATTCACGCTGGTACGGTCAGTGAGGTCCACGCGCTGTGCCACATACTCCTCATCTCCACCACGCGTTACGCCAAGCTGGTGACGTGATTGCATCATCGCCGTGCGCAGGAAGAGCGTCAGCGTGTCGTTGCTCATCGCCCGGAGCGTCGGCGCGTGCTTCCACGCATTCGTGCCCATCACCTGATAGTTGATCCGGTCCTCCAAAATGGCAGGCCGTGCTCCACCCTTCATCACATGGTCCATCCACTCGTAGATGATTCCGGTAATGTCCAGGCGCGATGCCGGGTCCGTCTGGTATCCCGCGACGACCGCCGACGGACGCGCCTGCGAACCGAAGTGATCCCACGGCCCAATGAGCAGGTAGTCCTTGGCATCCGGCCGCTGGGCGGCATGTTCCCGGAAGTAGTGCAGCGCGCCACCCTGTGCGCCGTCGAAGTATCCGGTGATGCTCAGGGTCGGGATACCGATGTGCGCGAACTCCTTTCCTTGTGGGGTCATCGCTTGCCAGTAGGCATCGTAGGCCGGATGGTCCATCCATTTGCGGAAGATCCGATTCGGCGTTCCGTCGATGCTGTCCAGGGAGCGATAGGCGCGGCCCGTGGCAAACCAGGTGCTGTCCAGAGCGTTCCATCGCCGCTGGTCACCATATGCACGGTCGTCCAGCAGCCCGTTGTTGGTGACATACGGTACCCACGCGTATTGAAAACTCTGGTAGATGCTGTTCTCCACCGGCGAGTCAAAGCCGGGAACGATGGCCGCGGACGGCGTGATGGTCTTCAGCGCGGGATGCACCCGCCGCTTCATTGACGCCCACTGGGTGAACCCGTCATAGCTGCCACCATACATACCCACCTTGCCGTTGCTCCACGGCTGGCGGCTGATCCAGTCGGTCACATCGTACGCGTCATCGCCATCGCGCTCAAATGGCAGAACCACGCTCTGGCCATTCCGCTTGCCGCGCGTGTTGGCGACAACGCCCACGTACCCGTTTGCGGCATGCTGCATGGCAGTGGTGAGATTGCCGGGCCCCGCATAGATGGTGAACGACAATACCGTCGGCTGGCGCCCCGCCGGCGCTTTGGGGCGCACCACCACGGCAGAGATCGCGGCGCCGTCTCTCGTGCGAATGATCACCGTATCGTCAATGGCGTAGCGCCTCGCGAGATCATCGCGAAGCAGTGCCGGTAGCACCGGCAGAATACCGCCATACGCTTCGTTGATGTGATACTTCCGAACGAGGGCGATCGCATCCGCGAGAGTCAGGCTGTCAGCCGCTCCCAGTCGCGCGATGGTGCTGTTCAGGTCCTCGCGCCCACTGCGAAGGTCGAACTCGAACGAGCCCGCCACTCGGTACGCCCGCTTGTTGTCGAGCGGCTGGTACAACTTGGCAAACGCCGCGCGTACCGCGTCCCCCAACGCCTGTGAATCCGTCGCCTGCGCCTGTCGCGCCGTCGCGAAAATCTCGTACTGCGTATACTCCACCGGCGCATACATCGTATCGGCCGAGCGACGCAGGGCGCGCAGCAGCCCGAGAGTCGTGTTCGCCTTCGCGTACTGTCCTGCCACCATCTGGAGCCGAAACGTCGTATTCAGGTACGTATCTCGATCACTGCTCTGATACCGCGCCAGCACCTCCTCGGCCAGCGCCCCCATCGTCCGGGCGAGGGACGCTGAATCCGAGTTCACCGGCACCTTGAGCGCCGGTCGCTGCGCGGATGCGGATCGGGCGACGGTGGCGATGGCCAGAACCAAAAAGAACCAGCAAAGCCGTGTTCGCGTCATGCCTGATCGGATTCGGATAGTGAGTGTACTGCTGAAAACTCAGCACTGTATGCTGAATATTCGGCATGACACGCCCCAAGTCAACCAGCGCCCGCAGCCCGAGGCTCCAGCAGCCGCGTGCATCGTCAGCTATTTCACTTCACCACCAAAGTGTGCCGCCCGCGCCGCCAACTGCGCGGCATCCGCCCGCTTCCCACGCGCCGCGGCAATCGCCGACGCATGCTGGAGCGCCGGCCGCGTGAGCACCACACCATCGGCGCCCCACGGCGCGGAGAGATACCACCGGCTCGCCGCCTCCAATTGCCCGGAACGCTCGAGCGATCGCGCACGGAGCAGGCGCCCCGTTGGCGACTCGATGGCGGCGCCGACGGCGTCGAGTGCGCGCTGGACCCCCATCGTATCACCCGCGGCGTCGGCATGCAGTGCCTGCACCACGTTCAACTCCGCGGCAAACCACCCCGGCGCACGACCGCGATGCACCAAACCGGAAAGGCGCCGTGCGTACCCGCTCTCATCGCCACCACGCGCCGCCAGTTTGAGCGCCGACAGCCGCCGCCTCAATCCAAGCGGACTCGTGTCGCGTACCGATGCCCGCTCGAGCACATCACCCGCGCGCCGCCATTCAGCCGCGGGAATCACTGCGTCCAGCGACGATGCCACGGTGCTCCAGGCATCGGCCGCGGCTACCGAATCCATCGCGGCGAGCGACGCGCCGATAGTCACCACGTCAGACCATCGCTCACGAGCGACGGCCATCTCCTGTGCCAGCGCGAGGCCCACGCGCTGGTGGTCTCGTGAATCCGGCGTCACGGAAAGCGATTCCACCACGGCGCGCGCCAGTGGTGTCACCCCCACGGAGAACACGGCAATCCGCGCAATCGTCGCCGCGTCGCGTGGCGCCATTTCACGCAGCAGCCGCACCAGCGTTGCGGTGTCCGCTGGCAATCCCCCGCTCAGCGCCATGGCCAGTCGCAGGAGCCCCACGGTGCGGTCGCTACGATCAGCACTCGCAAGCAGGGGCGCCACGAGGGCGCGCGCGCGGGCGATGTCGCCACGCTCCAGCGCCAACTGCGCCAGGTGATATCGCACCTCCGGATGCCCAACGGAATCGAGCACGAGGGCGCGCGCCAACGGCGCTTCCGCGTCGGTGGTTGGTTGCCCACGGAACGGCCCAACGTGCATGCGGAACTCGCCAAGTTCCGCCCATGGATCCGCGTCGTCGGAATAGCGCTGCACCAGCGTCACGAGTCCACGTTCAGCGTTGGCGTAGTCGCCAGCGGCGCGCGCCTCCAGCGCCGACACCAGCAAGGCCTGGCGCGGTGGAAGCTGCGACGCCAGCCGAGAGGTCATGGCGCGCGCCGCCGCACCGCCGTCCCCCTCCTTCGTCCATGCGAGCGCGAAACTCAGGCGATACCACGCCATCGCATACGACGAATCGATCTGCACGGCTTCGCGATACGAAGCGATCGCTTCGTTCAACTGCCAGGCACGAAGGGCCCGTTCGCCCGAGAGGAATGCCTTGAGCGCGGGCATGGACACCGTGCCGCCAGACAAGGAGCGCCCGAGCACTCGGCCCTCACGAGCCACGAGGAGCGCAGCGCCGAGCTGGTCGGCGAGCGCGAAAAGGGAATCTGCCGTTCCACTCACGGTGGCGCGGAGTACGCGCGCACCGGATCCGTCGCTTGTGGTCAGCTCCGCATGGATTTCCAGATGATCGCCGAACACCACAACAGTACCATGCACCAGCACCGAGGCGCCAAGTGCGGTCACGCGCGCATCGGCGTCGTCACCACGGCCACCTGGTCGTCCCCCTACGGCGTTGAGCACGGCATTCGATTCCAGCGTGCGCAACACGCCAGGCGCATCCAGCCGCGTAGAGAGCAGCGCGGACAACGCCTCGCCAAGGAAGGCACGAGACGAGTCGCCGCGGACGTCGAAGGGAATGACTGCCGCAACGGGGATCCCCGTGGCAGCGGGACGAACCAGCTCTCGATGCGTCGGGAAGCGCACGGCAACGGCGAGCGCCGCTACGATGAGTATGGTCACCGCTGCCATCCACTTCCGCGATATGCGGCGCGACCCAACTCGCGCCGGCGACGGAGCGCTGGTTCGGGGCCCTGAGGCACTTGATGATGCCGTTGCCGATGACGTTGATATGGGCGGAAGGCTGGTGCCTCCCGCCGGTGCCACTGGCGCGTTCTTCAACTCCTCCGCATACGCCAGCAGCAACGGATCCGCGTCCACGTCCAGCTCGGCACGCACCACCGCCGCATGCACCCGCGCATGCTGCACGGCGGCCGCTCTGTCGCCCGACATCACCAGCGCGCGCATCAATGAAAGGGCAACTCGCGAACTGATCGGATCCGCAGCCGCCAGTTGTCGCCACCAACGGATCGCCTCGCCCACGTCATTGGCGGCATCCGCCGCTAGCGCCAGCGCTTCCATCGCATCCCGGGCCTGCCGCGCGAGCACCGCGCGCTCTTCCTCGCACCACCGGTCGAATGGATCGGCGCCGGGCAGATGGATTCCGTCGAGAAACGGACCGTCGTACACCTCTAGCGCCGAGCGGTAGTCACGGTCGGCGATGGCCTTCCGGAACGTCCAGAGGTCGCAGGTGAACGACGCGCGCTGGAGCGTCAGGTCGGACGCGCCCGCCACCACCTCGGCCAGCCCCACATCCTGCCGTAGCCCGTACAGCACCTGCCCGAGCGAGTGGCGTCCGCCTTCGTCGGAACTGTCCGGCCAGAGCAATGCCAACAGCCGCTCGCGCGGCACGGGGCGGTCGGTGCTGGCGAGAATGGCGAGCGCGGCGAGGCGATGACGGCGCGTCACGCGCACCGTTCCCGTGTCGCCATCCACCAGTGAGAGACCGCCGAACAGCTTGAGGTGCAATGACATACGGGCGATGACGCCGCGATGATCGTGAGATGGGTGGGGCCGACGAAGATAGGCCCGGGCAACACGGCCCGACACTACCTCGACAACATGGAGAACACGATCATGCTTCGCCTCCACCTCCTCTGCTCGCTCATCACCGGACTCGGCCTCGCGTCACTAGCGTGCGGGAGCGACACCATCACAGAGCAGCCCCCGAGAATGGTCCGCTATTCCGGCACCGTCAACCAGCCGGCGGCCGGCGGCTTCCTCGTATACCGAATTGCCGGAAGTTGGACCCTCAACCCCGACGGATCGCTCCTTTCCGGAACAGATACCGTCCAGATCCTCGATGCCAAGGTGTACGGCCAGTCCGGCACCGCCCTGATGGTCCTCAAGACCAAGTGCGTGGCGATCGTCGGCAAGGACGCCTGGTCCCAGGCGGAGGTGGTGGCCAGCAGCGACTCACAGGGCTTTCCGATTGGCACCGTGAGCGTGCTGCGGCTGAGCCTCGCGAACGGCACCCCGAAGGGCGGCGGCGGCCCACACGATATCTGGTATCCCGCGGGCAACGTTTGCGTCGACAAGCCTGCGGCCATGCCCGCCTTTGATCTCCAGAACGGAGTCCTCACCTTCCCCTGAGCGAACACGAGCGTGGTGACGACACGATGTACAGCCATTTGAGAAGTCGTACATTGGCTGCGGCGGCGAAGTGGCCGCCGCAGGCTCGATGACGCACGGGTACGGCGCCATCCAGCGAAAGTTGATCGGCACGTTCGGAGGCGGCAAATGCGATCGGTCGCGTTGATCCTTGGAGTGGGGTTCGCTGCGCTGTCCGCGCACACCACGAGTGCGCAGCAACCGGCGCTTCACGCTGGTGGTGAACGGCTCGGCGAGGTGCACTTCGCCACATCGTGCGCGCCTGCGGTTGCGCCCGATTTCAACCGTGCCGTGGCCCTGCTGCATTCATTCGAATTCGGCGCGTCCATTCGCGCGTTCAACGGTGTCCTCCATCGCGATTCAACGTGCGCCATGGCGCAGTGGGGCATCGCGCTCAGTTCGTGGACCAATCCCATGGCGCCCACGAACCGCCCACCCACCGCACTCAAGGCGGGGCGGATCGCGTCCGACGCTGCAGTGCGTCTCGCTGCCAGCGCGAGTGAACGGGAACGGGGCTACGCCGGCGCCGTGAGTGAGCTGTATGCGGACGCCGAACATCGCGACCAACGCACGCGCGTGCTCGCGTACGAACACGCCATGTCCGAATTGGCGGCACAAAACCCCGCCGATACCGAAGCGCAGATCTTTCATGCGCTCTCGCACGTAGCTGCGGCGGCGCCCACCGACAAGACCTACGCGAACCAACTGAAGGCTGGCGCAATTCTCGAGGCCATCTGGGCCAGGCAGCCCGATCATCCCGGCCTCGCGCACTACATCATCCACAGCTACGACGTACCCGCGCTCGCGCCACGCGCTGCCCTCGCCGCGCGACGCTACGCCACGATCGCACCGTCGGCCGCGCATGCGTTGCACATGCCTTCACACACATTCACCCGTGTTGGTGCGTGGCAACAGTCCATCGCCACCAACACGCGCTCCGTTGCTGCGGCCAGGCAAGAGGGCAGCATCGCCGAGGCATTGCATGCGTCGGATTACATGGAGTACGCATACTTGCAGTTGGGGCGTACGGTCGACGCGAAGGCAGTCGTGGATGGCCTGCCCGCGCTTGCCGCGAACTTTGATCCGACGGTCGTCGCCGGCGCCGCGCCTGGAAGCGCGGGCGTGTATGCGCTCGCCGCCATTCCCGCGCGCTATGCCCTCGAGCGTCGCAAATGGACCGAGGCTGCACGTCTCGTTCCTCACCCGTCGTCGTTCCCATACGCTGATGCTGTGACGTACTTCGCGCGCGCACTCGGTGCTGCGCACACGGGTGATCTCGTGAGCGCGCAGGCAGCCGCGGATTCCCTCGCGGCGTGCCGCGGGCGGCTCGTCGTGCAGAATGAGTCGTACTGGACCGAGCAGGTGGCCATCCAGGAGCTCATCGCGCGCGCGTGGATCGCACTGGCTGACCACCACGCGGATGATGCGCTGGCGCGGATGCGGGAGGCCGTGGTGCGCGAGGATGCGACCGAGAAGAGCGCGGTCACTCCGGGTCCCATTGCGCCGGCTCGTGAGCTGCTCGGCGACATGTTGATTGAAGTCGGGCGTCCAGCCGATGCGGTCGCGGAATACAAGCGCACCCTCGAGAAAGAGCCCGGACGACTTCGGTCGATCGAGGGATCGAAGCAGGCAGCGAAGGGTGCTACGAAAAATGCGAAGGCGGGGTGATCCAGGGAAAACGTTGCGTTGAGATTCGCGCCAAACGGTAGAGGTTGGGCAGTCATCGGCCGAGATCGCGATCGCAGCTACTGGAGTTCTTGACGTGGACGATGACGCTCCCGCAATCCGGCTCGCCAAGGCGGCACTACTCGCCCTCCGCACTACAGCTGGAGCGCCATCAGCGAAGTACGGGAACTGGTTCACGTTCTTGCCGCATCTCAAGACGCTTGGAGCCGTCGAGGCGGCCGGCTTTCTCGCCGCGCTCCCCAAGCCGCTGATGGCTGTCAGCTTTGTCACAAACGAGCAGCTGTACATTGCTACCTGGTCGCGAGACAAGCCGCACGGCCTGTACAATGATGTTGTCGAGATGTTCCGCGAGGCGCTTGGTACCGTTCGTGAAGAAGGAATGCGACCAGACCTCGCCGACGTTATTGTTGCATCGAGTGACAGCATTGGTGTTCCGCTCTCAAGCGCCGAATTTGAGCGCTGGATGTTCGACTACGACATTCCCTTTGCGACTCTGGCTATCGGCCCTTCATCGACGTCAGCAATTCCACGATCGATGCTTACAGCCACCATCTCGCGTCAGACCGGCGATTGGATCAACGACTTACCACTTCCTTGAATCGTTGGATCCGGGTGTTTCGCGTCTGCGCACCTCCGTGCTGTCTACGCCGATTTTGCGCCCGACTTCACGCACGAGGGAACCCTTGTCAACAGCACCGTGTCTAGGCTGAAGCTCAGGCATGAGATGCGGAGGCTCGTTCGGTGATGCACGAAAAATGGGTCGTCAGGGATTGTCTCCCCAACCACCCATTTTCACGCAATATCCCTGCGCCATCCCGCTCTACACGGACGGTCGCTCATCCGCCGAAACGCAACCGCAGCAATGACAACCACTTCCAGAGGCGCCGGTCGGAATCGAACCGACGAATAGCAGATTTGCAGTCTGCCGCCTTACCACTTGGCCACGGCGCCGAGCCTCAAAGGTAACCGCACGTCACCCATTCACTCAACCCATCCCCATATTCGC
>JBDUCM010000157.1:0-11635 GCA_040003455.1 bacterium | reverse complement strand
ATCGGCCGTGCACTGCAGCGTGGGACACGTGATCGTATACCGCGCCACTGGCGCCACGTTCGTGCCGGCCCCAATGAAGCCCGTATAGAGCAGCAGGTTCGGCGTGGAGGCGGGAACTCCGATGATCACGCCAGACGTCGCGTTGCTTGTCAACGCAGACTTGACCTGCGACGGCGTAGCCGATGGATTTGCCTGAAGGTACAGCGCCGCAGCACCCACCACATGCGGCGTCGCCATTGATGTGCCGCTGATGGTGTTTGTGGCGGTTGTGCTGCCAATCCAGGACGATTTGATGTTCACGCCCGGCGCGTTGATGTGAACGCACGTGCCGAAATTTGAAAAACTGGCGAAGTGGTCGGTGATATCAGTGGCGCCAACGACGATTGCCGTAGACGTGCTCGACGGCGACTCGAGGCAGGCGTTGCCGCTGCTGTTCCCGGCCGCCACGCCGTAGACGACACCGGCGGCGATCGAGTTGGCGACGGCCTGGTTGAGCGTCGCCGAGAATGATCCGCCCAGGCTCATGTTCGCAGCTGCCGGGAGCGTCTTGTGCGCGGTCACCCAGTCCACGCCAGCGATGACGCCGGACACCGTCCCGCTACCGCTGCAGTCGAGAACACGTACACCAACGAGACTTACGCCCTTGGCAACACCATAGGAGGTACCACCAATGGTGCCCGACACGTGCGTGCCGTGGCCAGCGCAGTCAACTGCGCCACCACCAAGCGTCACCTCGTCGATGCCCGGAACCGCCCGGCCACCGAATTCGGTATGCCCGTAGTTGATGCCCGTATCGATGATGTAGACCGTTACCCCCGCGCCGTTGCCGGCGTAGGTATATGATGCGCTGAGTGGAAGGGCATGCTGATCGATGCGATCCAGGCCCCACGACGGTGGATTCGTTTGCGTGGTGGAAATTGACACCGTCTGGTCCTGCTCAACGGACAGCACATTCGCGTCGGATCGCAGGGCGATCGCTGCCGCGTCCGCGAGCTGCATTGCCGCGCCCTTGATGGCGGAGGTGTAGATGCGCTCGATCACCGCACCATGTGACCGCTCAATGGCCTGCGCGCGCGAGAGCGCGTTGGGCTCGTTGTCGCGGAACCGCACGATGTACTGACCAGGGACCGGAACGCCCTGCTCCGACCGAGCAGCGCTCAGCGGAACTATGGGCGCGGGGGTGAGGGGCGCGGTGGACGAGGGAACGTCCGAGCAGGCGCTGAGTACGCAGACGAGCGCCGCGTACGGAACAAGCTTTTTCATCGGAGGGGGAGTCCTGATCGAGAGAAGACTAACGGCTGGTGGGCCGGCCGAATGGCAAACGACGCCCGTCGCGCAGGCCTAGGATAGCCTACTCAGTACATGTCCGCAATTGAATCAAAACTAGCCACCGATTGCGAGGCTATCCCCGGATTCCACGAGCACCGGTACTCTCGTTACACGTGCAACAGGGACTCAATCAGGCCGTTGAGGCGCCCTGTCCCACGGAGCGCGTCTATCTCGAGAAGGAAAGAGCACCCCACCACCATCCCACCCACCTTCTTGATCAGGCTGCACGCCGCGGCGGCGGTGCCACCAGTGGCAAGCACATCGTCCACGACAAGGACGTTGGCCATCGGAGGACAGGCATCATCGTGCACCTCGAGGCGATCCGTGCCGTATTCCAGGGCATAGTCCACTCCCGTGTGCTGCCAGGGAAGCTTCCCTGGCTTGCGAATCGGAATGAAACCGGCGCCAAGCACCAGAGCGATTGGCGGTGCCAGGATGAACCCACGGCTCTCGATTCCGGCGACATGCGTGATGCCCCGATTGGCCCATGGCACCGCCATCGCCCCAACGAGGTCGCGAAGCAGTGCCGCGTCCTGGAGCAATGGCGTGATGTCCTTGAAGACGATACCTGGCTTCGGGAAGTCTGGCACGTCACGGAGCGCCGCCGAAAGCCGCGTGCGAGGATCCATGGGTGCAGGAGTTCCGCCCGGAATGATCATCGATGTACGGCAAAGGGATACGGGAGCGCCGGTTTCGCGTCGGTCTCCATGTCGACGACAGCATGCACCTCGGCACCGCCGGGTCCGACCTCCAGCGCACGGCGGAGCCGAGCAAGCGAGGCGGACTCCCCACCCGCTGCCACCTCGACCTCGCCACTCGCGAGGTTGGTGACCCAGCCACTCAAGCCCAGACGGCGCGCTTCCTCGCGGACGAACCAGCGAAACCCAACGCCTTGTACTCGGCCATGGACACGTACGTGGAGTACATGGAGAAGCTCCACCTATTGTTGCTCCCAGCCTTGCGTGCCATAGAGCGGGACAAAGCGTACCGGCGCGACGTCGCTCGACTGAACCTGGGCGCCATGCTTCACCACCAACTTCAACGTCTGCTCGTCCTTGGTGCCCACGGGAATCAGCAGCCGCCCGCCGTCGGCGAGTTGTTCCACAAGAGCGGGCGGAACCCCTGGCCCGCCTGCGCTCACCAGGATGGCGTCGTACGGTGCGTACTCGCGCCACCCAACAGTGCCATCGCCGAGAAGCATGGAGACATTCGTGGCGCCGGCCCGATTGATCGCGTCGCGCGCCATGGTGTAAAGGGCGGGTATGCGCTCGATGGTGAAGATCTGAGCGACGAGGTGGGAAAGCAGGACGGTCTGATACCCTGAGCCGGTGCCAATTTCCAGTACACGCTCCTGACCCTTGAGTCCAAGCAACTCCAGATACCGCGCGTGGATGGACGGTTGCGAGATGGTCTGGCCGCTGCCGATGGGCAGTGAACTGTCTTCGTATGCGCGGTGCCGCACGCCGGTCGGCACGAAGGCATGCCGAGGCGTGAGATCGAATGCGCGTAACACGGCCAGGTCGCGAATGCCCTTCTCGCGAAGCAGTTCCACCAGTCGGCGACGCGCGCCGCCCATCTGCCCCTCTACGGCTCCAGCCACCAGCTCTCCGGCGAATGCAGCATGCTGTAGTTCGTGAGGTCCAGGTGAAGTGGTGTCACGGAGATGAAGCCGTCCTGGATGGCGCGAAAGTCGGAATCCGGCTCGCCCGTCCACGTAATGGATCCACCACCAATCCAGAAGATGTCACGATCCCACGGATCGCGCATCGGCTTGAGCGAACCCGAATACACTCGGCTCCCCAGGCTCGTCAGGCGAACCCCCTTCACGCCATCCGCCGCGACCGGGGGAAGGTTCACGTTCAACAAGGTATGAGGCGGAAACGACGGGAGCGAGGTGAGGTGCTTGATGAGCGGCGTGAGCACCTTCACCTGATCCTTGAGGTACGTCAGGTCCGCGCGGAGGTCGCCACCCGCGAACGAAAATGCGATGGATGGAATTCCGAGCGCGAGCCCCTCCATGGCAGCGGCGACCGTACCGGAGTACAGCACATCCTCACCCATGTTCTGACCGTGGTTGATACCACTCAGGATGAAGTCCGGTCGCTCCTCCAACAGTGCTTCCACGGCAATCATCACGCAATCCGTGGGCGTCCCATCAATCTGCCACCGTCGCTCGGCGCGGCGAACGGGGCGCAGCGGATGGTGGAGGGTGAGGGAATGGCTCGTTGCGCTCTGTTCTCGATCCGGCGCCACAACGGACACCTCACCGAGGGGCTCAGCCGCTTCGATGAGGCACTCGATACCGTGCGCGAGAATCCCGTCGTCGTTGGTGATGAGAAAGCGCATGAATTATCGGGGCTCCGGCTTGTCCACGTCGGGGGAGAGGAAACGGATGAGTTCCTTTAACTCGTTCTCCAGTGACTCGAGTGTTTGTACGGTCAATGCTGCGCGCGAGGCCGCACGGAGCTCGCCACCCTTCCGATGTTCGTCCACTTTCTGGCGTGCCCCTTCGATGGTGTACTTTTCCGTGTAAAGGAGATGCTTCACGAGCAGGATCAACTCGATTTCGCGGCGTTGGTAAACGCGATTGCCGGAGCGGTTCTTCGCCGGATTGAGAAAGCGAAATTGACTTTCCCAATAGCGAAGCACATGCGGCTTGAGGTCGGTGAGCTCGCAGACTTCGCCAATGCTGTAGAACTCCTGGACAGGCTCGGCGGAGCTCATGCGTCTTGCTCCGCGCGCAACTCGCGCGACATGATTTCGACGACGGCGCTCCGCGCGGGGTGTCCGTCGAACAGGATGCGATGAACCATTTCCACGATTGGCATCTTGACGCCTTCACGAACGGCGAGTGCGAGTGCGCTGCGTGTAGTGGCCACCCCTTCGGCCACGGTTTCCTTGCCAGCGAGTGCTTGATCGAGCGTTGCCCCCTGCCCCACCGCAATCCCCACCGCCCTGTTTCGGCTGAGTGAACCAGTGCACGTGAGCACGAGATCGCCCATGCCGGCCAGTCCAGCAAAAGTCGCGGCCTTCGCGCCAAGTGTCGTTCCCAGCCGGGTCATCTCGGCGAGGCCACGCGTGATGAGGGCCGCGCGAGAATTGAAGCCGAGTCCGACCCCTTCCACGATGCCCGCAGCAACCGCCATGACATTCTTGAGTGAGCCTCCCAGCTCGACGCCGATCACATCATCGTGCGTGTAGACGCGCAGGCGCGTGTTGCTGAACGCCTCCTGCACTGTTTCCGCCGCGACGAGCAGGTCGGAAGCGGCCACAATGGCGGTAGGCTGCTGTGCCGCGACTTCCGCCGCGAAACTGGGTCCCGAGAGGGCAACGACGGCGCGACCCGACACTTCCTGGGCGACGACGTCACTCATGAGGGCCAGTGTCTCACGCTCAATACCCTTGGACGCCACGCACATCGTCGCGTGCGATCCAATGGCACTCTGGGCAGCGCGAAGCACGGCACGAAGGTGCTGCGACGGAACCGCGATGCACACGAGCGACGCGCCCTCGACCGCGGCATGTACCGATCCAGTTGCCCGAAGAGTTGAATGCAACGGAGCGCCCGCCAGAAAGCGCCCATTCTCGTGCGACTCGTTCACGGAGCGCACGACATCTGGCTCGAGTCCCCACAACATCACGTCGTGCCCGTTGCGCGCCAGCACGTCGGCCAGTGCAGTGCCCCACGCTCCCGCTCCGATGACCGCCGTGCGCATCATGCTCGCCCCCGCTTGCCGAACCGATGTTCTTCACCGCGCCGCAGCCGGCCGATGTTCGCCCGATGTGTCCAGAAGACGAACGCCGCGACGGCCGCACTCACAACGAACAAGGGCGAACCGACTCCAAGCGAAAAGGCCAGGAGCACGGGGAGTACAAGTGCAGAGGTGAGGCTGCCAAGCGATACGTAGCCAGTGGCGAGGACGATTGCCACGAAAACCCCGAACGACACGAGCATGGGCACCGGCGCCAGCGCGAAGAACACGCCGGCCGCGGTGGCAACCCCTTTCCCGCCCTTGCTGAACTTTAGGAACAGGGGCCGCACGTGCCCCACAATTGCCGCAATGCCAACCGCGATTGCCCAGACAATTGGATCGCGAGGACTCACGATTCGGGGCGCGAGCAATAGCACGGGTAGCGCGCCCTTGAGCGCATCTGCCAGAAAGACTGCAACGCCAATCTTCCAGCCCAGCACTCTGAATACATTCGTGGCGCCAAGGTTTCCGGAGCCCTGCTTTCGTAGATCGACGCCCCTGGCCATGCCGGCCAGGTGCGCAAACGGGATGGATCCTGCCGCATACGCCAGGGCCAGACCGACGATCGGATGCACGATCAGGCTTCCGTCTTCGCGCCGCTCTTGCGCCGCATCAGAATGCGGAGCGGATTGCCCGTGAACGGGTGTGTCTCCCGGAAGCCATTGTGCAGAAAGCGGATATAGTGCTCTTCCACGAGGTCGGGATGATTGCCGAAGAACGCAATGGTAGGTGGCGCGACGCTCACCTGTGTGGCGTAGTTGAGCTTCACTTCGCGCCCCGCCGCCTGTGAGGGCTGGCGACGCGCCAGCAACTCGGCGAGTCGTGCATTGACCTCAGAGGTGGAGATGCGCTTCTGGCCCTCCTCCTCAACCAGCTGGATGAGATCAAGCACCTTGCTGACACGCTGGCCCGTGAGCGCCGAGGTGAACAGAAACGGGACGTGCTTGAGGAACGGCGCCTTTTCGTGCGCCTTCTTTTCGAACTTGTGCGTCGCCTTGTCGTCCTTGTCCACCAAGTCCCATTTGTTGACGATCACGATCAATCCGCGACCGGCTTCCCACGCCATGTTCGCAATGGTGAGATCCTGGTTGTGGAACTCCCCCTCGGTTGCGTCGATGAGCAACACGCAGATATTGGCGCGTTCGATGGCCCGTCGGGTGCGCAGCGATGAATAGAACTCGATGCCGTCGTCGATCTTGGTCTGTCGACGCAATCCTGCGGTGTCAACAAAGATGAGTTTGCGGCCGTGATACGTCATCGGGGTGTCGATGGCATCGCGCGTTGTACCGGAGATCTCGCTCACCACCAGGCGTTGTTCGCCGAGCAGCTTGTTGATGAACGACGACTTGCCCACGTTCGGACGGCCAACCACGGCCACACGCAAGGACGTTTCGTCTTCGGGCACGGATTCCGGCAGGCGTTCCACCACGGCGTCGAGCAGGTCGCCTGAGTTCTTGCCGTTCTGGGCTGACACGGGAAACGGATCCCCGGCGCCCAGCCGGTAAAATTCGTAGTAGTCGGTCCGGCTCGGATCGTCCACCTTGTTGGCAACCAGGAGCAGCGGCTTCCCTGACGTGCGCAGCATCTCGGCCACGCGAGAATCACTCGGATGCACGCCCACCTGCGCATCCACGACAAACAGGAAAAGGTCCGCCTCCTCGATGGCTGTAGCCACCTGGCTGCGAATCTCGGCATCCATGGGGAGGTTCGGGTCGTCCGAAAGGCCGCCTGTATCTACCAGCCAGAACGCGCGACCATTCCACTCCGCCTTGGAGAAATGACGGTCGCGCGTTGTGCCCGCCTCCTCCGAGACGATGGCCTCGTCGTCACCGATGATGCGATTGAAGAGTGCGGACTTGCCGACATTCGGGCGGCCGATGAGCGCGACGACAGGAGCGCTCATGCGACGAACCGACAGGAGAGACTTGGACCGCCCTCGAGGGACAGCACATCGATGAAGTCGTACGAGGGAAAGACCGGCATTGGCAATGTCTCACGGAGCGCGATGAAGCGCTCCTCATCCAGGAAAAGTCCGTCATCATTGATCGTCTCGGCCGGAATGAGCGCGAGATCGAGATCCTGGCGATGTGAAAGCGCACGACGAATGTCGGCGCCGACCAGGAGTCCGGCAGTGGTCGTGGTGGGTCCGAACAACGAATTCTCCATCACGATGAGCGAGAACTCGGCGCCCGTCACCCGAGCGATGGAAGCCAGCAGCTCGGGCATGAGCGGGGCCATGGAAACCCCCGTCACGATGCCGATGCGTCTGCCGTCAAGCCGTGGCAAATCGCGGAGTCCTTCGCGAACGCGCTCGCGGAGCGAGGTCACCGCGCCTACCCCGTTCTCCACCTGCGAAAAGTCACCATAGTGCTCAGCGTCGGGGAGTTCCCGCTGCGCGAGCATGTACAGCTCGTCGGAACCGTACACCCACCGGTCTCCGCGCTCAGCAAGGGCGCGTGCTTCCCAGCGCTCTACCGTGGCGAGGATCCGGCCAGCGTTCTCCGCGTCCATGGAACGACCGGTATAGAGGTGCGAGAATTGAGTCACCCCCACCGGCACCAGAGCCACGCTAAGCACTGCATCGCCGAGATTCCACAGATCCGTCAGCGACGCCTCCAGGACGTCCCCGTCGTTGATCCCGGGAACAATGACCATCTGTCCATGGAACTGGATTCCGCCAGCGGCCAAGCGCGTCAGCTGTTCGATGATGTTGGGGACGCGCGGGTTGTTGAGCAGCACCTTGCGGGCTTCCCATGGCGTCGCATGCACCGACACGTATAGCGGCGAGAGGCGGTACTCGAGAATCCGCTCGATGTCGCGCTCCTTGACGTTGGAGAGCGTGGCGAAATTCCCGTAAGCAAAGGACAGTCGGTAATCGTCATCGCGGACGTACAGGGGCTTTCTCAGCCCCTTCGGCAGCCCCTCGATGAAGCAGAACTCACAACGGTTGGCGCACCGTCGGATAGTGGGAGGCTCCAACTCCACGCCAAGAGCCTCGCCCTCAGGGCGTTCCACCTCGTACACGACGTCCTCGCCGCCCGGCAGGCGAGCTTCGATGACGAGGTCGTCATCGGCAGTGAGGAATTCCCAATCGAGAAAGTCGGCAAGCTCCCGACCATTCACCGTCAGCAATTCGGTCCCGGGGACGACGCCCATTTCGTCGCAAATACTGCCCGATAGAACCTTGCTGACGCGAACCATAACTCTCCTGACCTTACCGATGCGGCGGGGGAAGACCACACGAGTTGTGGTTCTTCCCCCAAGGAGCCTGCAACAAAATCGCGCAGGATTACTCCTCATGCAAAATAGGAGCTTCAGTCATGGAAATCAAGCAGAATTCAGCACTTCCGCCGCTTCTCCTGTCCCATTTTGTGAGGCCAAATGCAAACAAAAAGCGCCCGCCGTCTGGCGGGCGCTCCTTAGTTGTGCAGCCATCACTCAGTCGCTGATCTTGTACCGGTACGCCACCGCGCCACCACCAGGGATGGTCAACGTGAACTTCGCGCGAGCCCCCGGCGAGAGGGATTCGCTCGTCACGGTCTTCGTTCCAACTACGGCACCCGCCTTGTCCAGTGCCTCAAACGTCAGCGTCACCGCCTTCGGCGGATAAGTCTTCGGCTCAGGTGCCTTGACCGGAGCCTTGGCCGGAGCCTTCCCCTTCGCGCCCTTCGCCGCCGGGGCCGCGCCAGCTGCCGGGGCAGCGTCCGTACTGTTGGCATCCGACTTGTCGCGACGGTCGGTAATACTGCCGGAGATGGTCACCTGCTTGTCCGACGGTGAAAACTCGTTGAAGGTGACCTCCACCGGGAGCTTGTTCCCCTGGTTGTACCAACTCAACGTCGTGTCGTTGAGTGCCGCCGCCATGGCAGGCTTCTTCGCCTTCTCGGCATTCTTGGCCAGCGTGAGGTACGCGCGTGCCGCGAGGTTGTAGTTCTCTGGGTTGCCCGGATCCAATACCACCAGGCGCGTCACGATCGGCCCCACCTTCTCGTTCTCCTCGAGGGTGAGATAAGTGATGGCCAGATTGAACAGGGCGTCGCGACTGTTCGGGTTTTGGGCCAGGGCCGCCTCGAACAGCTTTACGGCATCCTGCGACTTCATTGCACGAGACGCACTCACGGCCGAGTTGAGCAGATCCTGATACTCGAACGTGCTCGGGTTGGCGATGAGTGGCTCCCACGTCTTTGCCGCGCCAGCGGTATCACCGGCGATCAACAGCGCGTTTTGCATGTTCTGACGGCCAGCGCTCATGAACTGGCCGCGCGTGCCCGGCACCGCAATCAGGCTGCCGTACGCCTCGGCCGCTTTTCTGGCCGGCGCAACCTTTGCCGCACCACTCGCGGCGTTGGCTTCGCTCAGATACGCGCTGCCAATGTTCACGAACATCTGGCGACGAACGTCGCGGTAGGCACTGTCACGATTGGCGGCTTCAGCCGAAAGTGTCCAGTACTCAATGGCCTTGGCGTTGTTTCCCTTCTTCGAAGCGACGCTGCCGAGCACCATGGTTCCATAGGGCGACGAGGAAAAGAGCTTGTTCGCCTGTGTCGCGTAATACTCCGCGGAATCGAGCTTCTCGGCATTGAGCGCGTTGATCGCGTTGTTCACGATGTCGAGATAGAACTTCTGACCTGCGCGCCAGTACGACGCATATTCCTTGCAGGCTGGCTTTGCGGCCTCCACAATCGTGAATAGCGAATCGATCGTGCTTGGAATATCTACCGTCTCGGTGGGACGCAGGGCGAAGCCGAGCGAGGCGCGCGTGGGAGTGAGGCCCACCCCAGGTTGGCCGGCCCACAGACTGATTGCCTCCCCGAGCACGTACGCGTCCACGACGGGATCGTCACCCTTGTCCAACGTCTCGAGCAGCTTGACGGCCTGCTTGAGGTTGGTGGCGGCCACGGATGGGACGGCGGCATTGCGTGCCAGGCCCACCATCAGCGTCGCGCGCGCGGCATTTCCCTTCGCCGCCTCCTCCACGTCGCACGCCGCCTTCGCCGGCGCAGCTTGCGCTCCAATAATGGATGAGGCAAGGCAGAGTGCGCCAACGGCGACGTACATCTTCCCGAACATAGCCATCAGAGATCTCCTCAATTGATCGTGCGCAAGTCCGGCGACCATACCGGGATTTACGTGGGGTACCCCGGGCGGCTCAGGGCCGTTCCGCCGCGCCGAGTGCAAGCTGGTAAATATCAGCGGACCGGCGTCCTGTCGCCAGTGCGACCTGTCGGACGTCCTCGAACTCGGGCTTCGCGCGACTTCCGCCATCGGGCAGTGATACAATTTTCACACGTACAGTGTGACCGAGGACACTGACCGCACGCTCACTGCGCAGTAGCGCGAGCCGACTGACCATGCCTCGCCGAATGCCGATCGACGAAGTCGCCGTGAGCATCGAGTACTCCAGACGTCCGGCGTCCTCGGGGCGACACAGCACCTCAAGTCGGGTGCCCGTTCTTCCCTTCTTCATCACCGTTGACAGTTGCACGACATCCAGGGCGCCAGCCGCGCGAATGTCATCCGTCGCGGCCGCCAGATATTCGGGCGACATGTCATCCACATCGCAGGCGAGCATCACCAACTCCTCGCGTTGCCCGATGGCGTGAACGCCGTCCACCTCTGCGAGGATGATGCGAAGGGCGTTTGCCCGATCGGGGAAATCCTTTGTGCCCGCGCCAAACCCGCTGGCCACGGGCACATAGACGTCGGGCGGTGGGCCAGACGACAGCACTCGCACCAGAGCCGCGCCTGTGGGTGTCACAAGCTCCCCTGCCCCTTCAGGTCCCGGACTGACGCGATGGCCCTCGAGAAGTTTGAGCGTAGCGGGCGCGGGAACCGGAAGCAGGCCATGAGCCGCGCGAACTGTCCCATCACCCGTACGTATGATCCCGCAATGCACAGCCTCTACGCCAAGTTCGGCAAAGCCCCAAATCGCGCCAACCACGTCGAGAATCGCGTCAACGGCGCCGACCTCGTGCAAGTGCACCTCCTCCGGCGGCATCCCGTGAATCGCGCCCTCCGCGGTAGCAATATCCAGGAAGGCCGCATCGGCCCGCTCACGCACGGCGACTGGTGCACCGGACCCGGCCACCAGTTCCCTGATCTGTGAAATGTGCCGACCATGCGGCTGCGGCGGGATGCTGAAATCCACCTTCCAGCAGACCAGCTCCCCGCGCAGTACTTCGCGGATCTCCACACCAATTCCGCTCAAGCCGAGCCTGTCTGGAAGCGCACGGAGCCATTCCGGATTGAGCCCGACACCCAGGAGGGCGCCGAGCGTCATGTCACCGGAAATGCCGCTGAACGGGTCGAGGATTGCAATGCGCATTGGTAGGTATTGCCTGGCGGCTAGAACCGGTACGACGCACCGCTGCCCGTGTTGAACACGAGCACTTCGGCATCACGCGCGATGCGACCCTGCTTCACGAGCGTGTCGAGCACGCCGAGCGCGCAGCCGCCTTCAGGGGCGGCATCCACGCCCGACGCACGGCTCAGCCGGAGCGTGTCAGCTCGAATCGTTTCTTCGTCCACGGCGGCAGCATCACCGCCGCTCTCAT
>JBDUCM010000156.1:0-11682 GCA_040003455.1 bacterium | reverse complement strand
CCAAGCGCAGCATCCGACATCGAGAAATTTGGAGCTTGCGCCCTGGCGTACAATCTCGCCATGGCGCGTGCAGCCTTGCCCGCTACCGCCTGGGACCTGCACGCAATGGTGCAACCGGGCGGCGACTCCCGCCGAACCATGCTCAGCTCTTCACGCGCACCACATATCACCAGTCGTCACCAACCACGCGAGGGAGGCACCATGAGCGGACACGTCACCAACAGCGGCGCACCAAAGATGCCGATTGGTTCCTCAGCGGTCTCGGCCAGCAAGGCAGCACGATCATGAGTACACAAGGTTCGATTCGCAAGGACGACTCCGGTGCATGGTTCTTCGTCGTAGACATCGCAGGCCCAGACGGCAAGCGCAAGCAGTTGAAGCGACGCGGGTTCGAGACCAAGAGGGCAGCACAAGCCGCGCTGACGGCGCTTCAGGCCGACAAACAGCGGGGCGTGCTCGTCGTTCCCCGTCGAGCAACGCTGGGTAAATTCCTGCTCGACGATTGGCTCCCGGCGCGACGCGTCACGTTGCGGTCATCCACAGCGGCGAGCTACGAGCAACTGATCCGCAATTACATCGTTCCGACGATCGGAGGCGTGCGGCTCCAAGCCGTTGACGGTTCGATGTTGAACCGGCTCTACGGTGAGCTGCTGACGAGCGGCCGCACGACAGTTCGGCGGAACGCCGGCGCCGGGCTATCGCCCAAGACGGTCCGGAACCTGCACGGCGTGCTGAGCCGCGCCTTTCGAGACGGCGTCCGGTGGGGGCACCTGCAGCGCAACCCGTGTGACGCCGCGGATCCGCCCAGGGGCGCTAGTCCGGAGATGAAGGTCTGGTCCGGAGAAGAACTGCGTGCGTTCGCGAGGTCGGCGGCGGAGCATCGCTGGGCGGGCATCTGGGCTCTGATCGCAACAACTGGAATGCGGCGAGGTGAGGTTCTGGGCTTGCGCTGGTCGGACGTCGACCTCGACGCCGGAACTGTCGCGATTCGCTCGACTCGAATCCGGTTTGGAACGACCATCACGACCTCGACTCCCAAGACGGCTCGTGGTAACCGCACAATCGCAATAGGCCCGGTCGCTGTGAACGCTCTACGCGGATGGAAGCGCCAGCAGAACACGGACCGGCTGTTGGCTGGCGCATCGTGGGCGGATTGCTCTGGGCTGGTGGTCACGAACGTCGACGGATCGCCTCCGAATCCCGAGGCCTTCTCGAACCTTTTCGTCGACCTCGCCGTACGTGCGGGGTTGCCGGTCATCAGGTTGCACGACTTGCGGCACAGCTACGCGACCGCCGCACTCGCCAGTGGAGTGCCGGTGAAGGTCGTCTCGCAGCGCGTCGGTCATGCCGACGTCGGGGTCACCTTAAAGGTGTACGCGCACGTGCTGCCGGGCGACGACGAGGACGCCGCATTGCGGGCAGACTCGCTGCTGGCACCCTGACACCGCATGGCTTCGGGATTCCAGCGCGCGAGTTCGGGCATCAGATGGACGCCAGCGTCCGCGTTTGAACCGTAGGCTCGCGATGCAAGGAGGTGCAGCGATGTCCGATGTCGACAAACCGTCATGGTGGCGATCAGCGACGCCTCCGCTTAACTGGCCGACCTCAGGCGGGAAGTCGCGCGGGCGTATCACCTTGCCCGATCATCTCTCATGGTCCGGGCCCACCTCGACCTTTGATCTCGACGACCCTGCCGAGCTCTGCGTCGTGTACGCGACAGTGCTCCGCGAGGGTTCACAGGACGATGTCCGCACGTGGATACATCAGCCGACGCTGCTGGCCATCTGGGACTCGCTGTGGTTGCCGCCGGCCGTCCACGAGGCGTGGGACGGATGGATTCGAGAACACCGCCTTCATGTCGCTGTCTGAGCTCCAGCAACGGATCGCATCGCTGGTCTTCTCGCTCGCCGAAGCTGAAGGTTTCGCCCTGGCCGGAGGTGGCGCTTTGATCGCTCACGAGGTCGTCGATCGCACCACACGTGACCTCGACTACTTCGGTCCATCCCGCGACGCCGTCGATCTGCTCTGGCCAGCGATCCGCGACCGCCTGCTCAGCGCAGGCCTCACGGTCGACGTTCACCAGTCCGATCACGGGTTCGCCAAGATGTCGGTCACCGACCTCGCCACGGCGGAGGCCACCCAAGTCGACGTCGGCTTCGATCCGGCCGCTCACGCGTCGATCACCATGCCCATGGGCTCGGTACGAGCACTGGACGACCTGGCCGGCGACAAGCTGCTTGCGTTGTTCGGCAGAGCCGCGCCCAGGGACTTCGTCGATGTGCACGCGCTGCGCGAACGGTTCAGCCGTCAAACGCTCGAGTCGCTCGCGGGCGCAAAGGATCTCGGCTTCAACCTTGCCGTGCTGCGCGACGCGTTCGGCGTGCTCGATGGACTGCCGCGCAGCGCGTTCGAGGTGGACGACGTCAGGTTCGCGCTCCTGCGAGCCGAGTTCCAGAGCTGGCGCGAGGAGATCGGCGACGTCCTTCAGCGCTTGCGGGCTCAGGCAGCGCTCTACGAACAAGCGCCGTCAGTCGAAATGGAGCGATTCGCCGCGGACGTCATTCCAATCCGGGTACGCCCTACTCGCTCTGCCCGCGTACACCAATGGAGGTCGAATGCGGGAGTGGTGCCGCTCGCTTACTCCCGAACGAAGTTCGCGAGCGTCGCTCCCATTCCATCCATCGTCGCCTTCGCGTTCCAGCGATCGTTCCCGTTGTACAGGAACGAGAATGCCACGATCTCGCCGTCCTTCGCGGTGACGTAGCCGCCCAGACCAATCACGGTATTCGTGGTGCCGGTCTTCGCGTGCAGGTTGCCCTCGGCAGGAGTGCCGCGCATGCGGCGGCGCAGCAGTTCCGACTCGCCGGCCACGGGCAGCGATCCGTGAAACGCCGACGACCACGGTCCCTTGTGCGCGTAGCTCAGCAATTGGACCATCGTGCGCGGCGTGAGGTAGTCGAGCGTGGAGAGGCCCGACCCATCGAACACGCGAACGGACTGCGGATCAGCGCCCACCTTCTTCCCGAGAAAATCGCGAAGGTTCGCGAGACCCACGTCGGCTGAGCTGGACCCATCGGCCGACGATGCGCGGCCCGCATCCCGGAACAGCAGTTCGGCCACGATGTTGATGCTCTCGCGGTTCATCTCGGAGACGATCTGCGAAAGCGGCGGCGACGAGAAGCTCGCGACCTTGGCGGCGGTGGCCGGAGTCCGTGCGGCGCGTACCGTGCCGCCGAAGGTGACGCCAACATTCTGGAGCGCAGCGCGCAATGCTCCAACGGTGAACAAGGCCGGGTCTTCTACCACCAGCGAGTAGCGCAGCGGGCCGCTCAGCGAGCCTATTGTGCCGCTCACGTCGATGCCACCGTCAGCGGCGCGACGCGCGTTGATGCGGCCGCCGCGGCCCTCCACCACGCGCACCTTGCTGCGCACCGGAATGGTGGTGGTCACTGGCTCGAGCGTTACCTGTGCCACCTTGCCGGCAGGACTCACCGCCACCCACACGAGATTTTCGTTGAGCGAGAGCGCGGACACACGCGCCGCATACGAAGCACCGAGGTAGCTCGTCTTCCATCCTTCAGGAACCTTGCGATCGTCAAAGGCCGTCGCGTCGTACACCAGGTCACCCGACACCTTCTTCACGCCAGCGGCCGCGATGGACTTCGCGAGGGTGGCCATCGGCAGGTTGGGATCCTTGAAGAACCGCGCGGACATGGACGGGTCGCCTTCGCCGCGCAGGTACATGTTTCCCTGAATCACGCCATCGGCACTCACCGGTCCATCGCGCAGCACTTCAGTGGAAAACGTGTATTCGGGTCCGAAGCGATCCAGCGCCACCGCGGTGGAGAAGAGCTTCATCGTGGATGCCGGCTGCATCATGTCGCCGCCGTTCTGCGCGAACAGCGTGTCACCACGGGTGAGCGACACCACCATGGCGCCAAACTTTCCGCCACGCACTCGACGGCTGATCATGTCACCAAGGTCGGACGCCAGCGCGGGAGTTCCATGCGGGGAGGTCCACGCTGTGGACGCAACGGGGGCGGCTTTGCGGATGACCGCCGCCTTCTTGCGACGAACGACCTTCTTGGCGGAAGAGCGCTTCGGCGTAGCCGGCGCGCTCGATTGCACGAACGTCATGCCGGTGGTGGCAGCGGGCACGGCCGCAGTCAGCGCGAACGCGTCAGCAGGCTGGGCAATGGCAGCGGCAGAAATGAAAAGGGTCGCGCCGCGAATGGCGCGCAACAGTAAAGTCGATTGAGGCATCACGGACAGGAAGGGCAACTCGCGTTCCAGCGACACGACGTATGCGTCGTGCCGTCAAGTCTAGTATCGGGTGCGACAGTGGAAAACCGTCAGACCTTGAGGATGATGTTTCGCTTGTACAAGACGAGCAGGATACCGTACCACAACACAACGAACGACACGGCAAACGCCAGCGACGCGTTGATGGGGGTGAGCCACGACGCGAACAGCGTCTGATAGATGCCCGCTTCCAGCGACACCTGTTTTCCATCCAGCGTGACCTTGAAGATGGAGTAGATGCACCGCGCCATGACTCCCGACCCCACGAAGGCGATGGTGGGGTTCATGCCGTACACCACCAAGGGCTTCGTCCATCCGCGCGACTTCTGGAAGTCCACAATCCACATGATCGTCGCGAGAGCCAGCGTTGCCATTCCCGCGCTGAACAGCACGTAGGAACTGGTCCAGAGACTCTTGTTGATGGGGAAGACCCAATTCCACATGAGCCCCGCCATCATGGCCAACGCGCCAGCGGCGGACAGTCCGGCAAGCCGTTCGGTGAGCGGTCCGCGATGGCCGAGAAAGCGGCCGGCGAGATTGCCGAGCATGCACGTGCCGATGGCCGGCACCGTGGAGAGGACCCCTTCGGGGTCCCATGTCTTGCTCGACACCCAGAGATGATTGCCAAGGCCCCAACGTGACCAGTCCAGGACCAGACGATCCGTCCACGCGGCCATGGTGCGCTGTGGGAAGTCCAGAAGCAGAGCGCCAATGGTGCCTTCGCCCGGTACGGGAAGAATGGTCATCACGAACCAATAGCCCAGCAGCAGGGTGGCGATGATGCCGACCTGCTGTCGCAGCGACGTGCGGAGCGTGAGGAGCCCGGCGCAGAGATACGCGAGGCCAATGCGCTGCAACACTCCCATGATGCGCCAGTGGAGCAGCCGGTCGCTCACGCGCTGAAGGAAGCTGGGATCCGCGATGCCGCTTACGTCGCCCCAGGTGAAGTACGGAAACCCGTTGACGAGAAACCCGAACAGGAAGATGAGCAGGCCACGGCGGATGATCTGGTTGCGGATCGCGCGCTCGCTGTCGCCACGAGCGCGGCGTGCGCTGAGCGAGAGGTGCGTGGTGATGCCGGCAATGAACAGGAAGAAGGGGAAGATGAGGTCCGTGGGCGTCCATCCGTTCCACGCCGCGTGCTCCAGCGGCGGATAGATGTGGTCCCATGTGCCCGGGTTGTTCACCAGGAGCATGCCCGCGATGGTCAGGCCGCGAAAAACGTCCAGCGAGAGCAGTCGTTCGCGCGCGGCGCCGGGTTTCGACGCGTCAAAGTCGCGTGTGGGCGTCACGATGGACCGCGGTATGGAAGGCAGAGTAGTGGTCATGCTGGCGACCTCGGCAAGACAGCGCACCCAGCCGCAGAGCTGGTAGGGAACAAAATTTGACGCACGGGAGTCTGTTTAACTACGCGCGAGAGAGATGGTTTGTCGAGGCGCGCGGGTATTGCCCTGATCTATCGGGATTTGCTGTTGCTCGGCACATTGCGGCAGCTTGCACGACCGGTGGTGTGGAGACACCACCGCGAACGCCCTGGTGAAGTTTGCGCGGTTACCGCGCTGTCAGATAGCAGTACCATCAGACACCACGCCAAGAGGGAGGTTCGAATGCGGCACACGATCGTGCGCGATGGAGTCGTCGCCGGGTTGCTCGGCGCCACGGCCGTTGCGGTCTGGTTCCTGGGCATCGACGTCATGTATGCTCACGCCCTTGCCACGCCGGCGGGCCTTGGACGCGGCCTGTTGCGAGTGCTCGGGCCACCCGGTGCGGAAGGCGACGCGACCTTCGTTCTTGCGTACACGGTGTTCCACTTCGCGGCGTTTGTCGCCGTGGGCCTGCTGGTGTCCGTGATCGTCCATTGGGCGCAGACACAGCCGACAGTGCTCGCGGGCGCGATGATGCTGTTCGCGGCGTTCGAGATCGGATTCTATGGCTTGAGTTCCGCCCTTCAGGAATCGCCGTTCCTGGGCGTGCTCGGTTGGGCGCAGGTGGGCACCGGGAATCTCATCGCCGCGTTGGTGATGGGGACGTACATGTGGCGCACGCATCCGGAGCTCAAGAGCGAATTGACCTACGCGCTCGGCGGCGGAGAGATTTCTTGACCTGCTGACGCAGGTCAGGCTCGAGCGTGCGGTTGCTGGTGCTTGCGGGCCTCGATCGCCATTGCGAGGTCCGCGGCAGCTTCTTTCGTCCACGGATGGCCTGCACCGAGTGCGCGTGAGAAGAGCGCGACGCACTCGGTGAATGCGGCCTCCGCCTGACTTGCCTGGTTGAGCGCGAGCAGCGACTTGCCCATCGCACTCCGGACCTCGCCGTATCTCGGATCATCTGGCGAGTACCGGGCCTGCGTCACGACGAGCACACTGTCGAGCATGGTCTTCGCTCGCAGCGGCTCGCCCTGCGCGATGAGCTGGAGCGCCTGGTATGCCTTGATCTTCGAGTAGAAGCTGTTCGTGGTGAACAGGCGACCCTCGAGTATCGCGAGGCCGCGATCGGTCTCGATGCGCGCGAGCCGGCCGTCACCCATCTGGCGATGTACGCCGCCGAGGTGAATCCAGTTCAATCCGGCGTCGGGATGTGTGGGCCCCTCGGTGCGATCGATCAACCGGCTCTCATCCTCCAGCAGTTGCACCGCTTCCTGATATCGACCCGTTGTCTCGAGCACCAGCGCCAGCCCGCCCAGGCTCGACGCGCGCTCGGAGAAGTCACGCGGACCCAGTTGCTTGAACATGTCCAGCGCCTGGCGAAAGAGCGTTTCCGCGCCAACCAGGTCTCCTTTCGCGGTCCGCACGTCAGCGAGTTCCGTCAGCACGATGGCGACTGCCGGATGCACCGGGCCGGCCGCCTGACGTGCGACCCCCAACGTCAGCTTGAGCAGACTCTCGGCCGCGACGAGATCGTTGCGCCGCAGCATGACGAGGCCAAGGTCGTTCAGGCTGTGCCCGCACACGTGCGCTGTGTCGGCCTTCAGGCCGTGTGTTTCGCAGAGCTTGAGTGCTGCGCGAAAGAGGGTATCTGCCGCTCGATGATCGCCCTGTCCCAAGCGCGAGATGCCGAGGTCACGGTAGTCGCCGGCAATATCGGGCACCGGCGCCGCGTGCAGTTGCCGGTCGAGCTGAAGCGCGCGAGTCTGCTGCGCCTCGGCTTCCGGCCACCTGGACATTGCCGTGTAGGTGCCGCCGAGCACCTTGCGCACTGCGGACTCCACGACGGGATCGCGCGCGAGATCGACGGTGGCGCGCTTTGCGGCGTCGTCCAGCACTTCGGCGATGGACATCATCGTCCGCGTACTCTGTCCCGTTGCCACCCATCGCGTATCCGACGACGAGAGCACTTTCTGGAGAAACGCATTGACGCGCGCTCCGCGTTGACGCTCGATCTCTACGCGACGGGCCTGAAGGCCAAGCCCGATGGCGCCACCCACGAGGCTGACAATCGCGATGGTAGCGGCCGTAACACTCACCCAATGGCGACGCGAGAATTTGCGCGCGCGGTAGACCACGCTGTCGGGCTGCGCGCGCACGACGCGCCCGTCGAGATAGCGACGGATGTCGTCCGCGAGTTGCTCGGCAGATTCGTAGCGGCGCTCGGGGTCGGCGCGCAGCGCCTGATTGACGATGTTGTCCACTTCGCCCGCAAGGCGTTTCCTGAGGCGCGCAACGCTCGACTCTCCCGTTTTCTCGGCCGCGCCGCCGGTGGCGACCGCGCTTGGACGAGGCGTGCCGCCTTCGACGGCACGTAGCGCGGCCAACGGGGAGCGCGACGGGAGGTCGTGCGGCCGCTTGCCCGCCACGAGTTCGTACAGGACGATGCCGAGCGAGTACACATCGCTCGCAACGGATGCTGGTTCGTCGCGGAGTTGTTCGGGGCTGGCGTATTCCGGCGTGAGCTGGCGGGAAACGGATTGCGTAATGGTCGCAGTGCCTCCGTCCTGTGCGCCCAACAGTTTTGCGACGCCGAAGTCGAGCAACTTCACACTGCCGTCCTCGGACACGAGCATGTTGGCGGGCTTCAGGTCGCGGTGCACAATCAGCTTTCCGTGCGCATGATGCACGGCGGCGCAGACCTGAAGGAACAGCCGCATGCGCTCGCGAATGCTCAGCGTGCGTTCGTCGCAATACTCGGTGATCGACTTGCCCTCCACATACTCCATCACGAAGTACGGCTCGCCCTGTGTGGTGGCGCCGCCGTCCAGGAGTCGCGCGATGTTCCGGTGCTCGAGTGCGGCGAGGATCTGTCGTTCGCGACGAAAGCGCGCGGCCATGCCGCTGGCACCGAGCTGCGAGCGAATGAGCTTGACCGCGACGCGTTGATCGAAGACACCGTCGGCGCGAACCCCTTCGTACACGGTGCCCATGCCGCCGGAGCCGAGCACACGCGTCAACCGGTACTGGGCGACGATGTCGCCAATGCGTTCTTCTCCCTCGGATGCGTCGCCAAGCGAAACGGCGGCGAGGTCGAGCTCGAAGTCCGATTGGTCCGCGGCGAGGAGGCGCATGACTTCCTCGAGCAGCGCCTCGTCGCCGGCACATTCCTGCGCGACGATTTCGCGCCAGCGTTCCGGTGGTTGCTCCACAGCCTGAAAGAACGCTGTCCGGACGCGCTGCATGCGCGCCGTGGCGTCGACGACGTCAGCGGCGTCGGCGTCTACTTCGCGTCGGTCAGTTCGCACGCGAGCCATGCCTTTGCGAATCGCCAGTCGCGCTTCACGGTTGCGGGCGAGATATCGAGGATTGTCGCCGTCTCGTCCACGTCGAAGCCGCCGAACACGCGCAGCTCCACCACGCGGGCCTGGCGTTCGTCCAGCGCGGCGAGGCGGGCGAGCGCATCGTCGAGCGCGAGCATGTCGAGGGTGCCGCGTCCGCCAACGTCGTTTGCGGCGATGGAGACCAGCGTGACGCGAACGCCGCCGTCGCGCTTTGCCGCGCTGCGTTCGCGCGCGTATTCCACGAGCAGTCGCCGCATGGATTGGGCAGCCGCGCCGAGGAAGTAGTTGCGGTTGACCCAGTTCTCGCCGCGCTGTCCGGCGAGGCGCAGGAACGCCTCGTGAACGAGTCCGGAGGTGTCGAGGGTGTGGCCGGGTCGCTCACCGCGCAGCAGGCGACGCGCAATGACGCGCAACTCGTCGTACAGCTCCGCGGAGAGTTGCGCCGTGTCATCGGTGGACGCCGGGCGTGCCTTACTCTCCTCGGTGCCGGCGTCGGCTGATGTCTCCGAGGGAAGCAATTCTTCATGTGCCACGACAGCCCCGACGATTCCGGCTCGCTGCATGCGGGCCGAGCCGGAGCCAAGGTAACGCTGTCCGCGGCAGGCCGTCGAGAGTGGGCTTCGAAGGTTGGGTCCGCCCATCGCGCGCCGAGCGCTCCTGGATGCCGGGCATGAATCCATGCCCGGGTGTCCAGGAGCGTGCGTTGGCTGCGACGAGCGCGAAGGGGTCAGAGGGCTCGCGTCGTCTTGCGTCGCCGCGCCAGGCCGAACACGCCGACGAGGCCGGTGGCGAACAGCACCATGCTGGCAGGTTCCGGCGCGACGGACTGGTTGGTGACCAGTTCATCGCCGACGAAGTATCCGCCGTCGGCCGAGTCGAACGCGTCGCGCCCGCCCGAGGTGAGGAAGGAGAGCTGGGTGATGGGGGTGCTGGAGTAGTCCGTCGCGCCGTTCACGAATGAGCAGAAGACGAACGACGTCAGGTTGATGGCGCAGGACTGGCTGGTAAATGTGTTGGTCCCGTCGCTGCCGATGAATGTGAGCGAGGTGGCGGCGGTGGAGTTGAAGAAGTTTGCTGTGGAGAAGAGGCCACCGCCGAAGGTGAACGGGGTTGGGCTGGAGCCGTAGCTCAGGGCATAGCCCCAGTCGTTGTAGATGCAGGTGGTGTTGCCGGGGGCGCAGGTATAGTAGAGGGCGCCATTGGGGCTGACGCCCGGGCTTGGCGAGGTCCAGCCGGTTGGGAGGCCGTTTTGAGCATGAGCTGGAGCGGCCACGATGAGCAGGGCGAGGGCGGACAACAGCAGGTGGGCGGGGCGGGGGAAGGGCATATAGGTCTCCAGTTGAAATAGATGGGTCTGGAGGGAGTGCGTATTCTTTGCGTGGTGGGGGTCATGCAGTTGGCTGATGGCTGAGGGCTTACGGCTGAATAGCTGACGGCTGGACAGCTGAACAGCTGCGAACTGAAAGCTCGCAGTTGGCAGTGCGGCAGTTTGCAGGAGCTTCGAAACTGCCAACTCACACAGCCGTCAGTGAGCAGCTATCAGCCGACAGTTGGCAGTCTTTTTTGGAAGGGGAACGGGTCGCGAAGACAGGCGTCTACGATGGGGGAGTCTGTCCCTCGCACACTGGGTGGTGTAACCAGATCGTCCCGAACCTGATCTCCGCGTCATCGAGCGGGTTGCCGACCTTCCACTAGTTGGATGAAGAGCGTCCGACTCAGGATCCGGGTCCAGCGACGACTGTTCTGTCACCGCGCTATTGCCGAGCGCATATGCCGACTGCGCGGCCGCCGATCCTCCGTGTAACGCCCGTTCCGGCAGTTGCCCCACTCTTGCTGCCCACGCCTCGGCACCAGATGATTTCCGTCTTGGGTTGCATTGGCCGAAGGCCGAACTCAGCAGCGGCAAGCAGTCGATTGTTGGCGCTTCACTTCGAATGCGCTACACGTCAACTTGTTTGGCGCAATCAACGATTGTGGTGCGACGACGCCCGCGGGAAAGCAAATCTGGCATAGGAAGGCTCCACATGCTCAATAGTGTAATGATGCGGATGACGGCGATCGCAGGGGTTTGCTTTGTCACCGCAAGCTGCGGTAGCGTCGACCCGAATTGTGCGTCAAATCCGCGAGGAGAGGCGATTCCAACGGCGATTACACTCTCGCCAGGAATGCCGTACATCGCCGCGTTCGCGTTTTCGACGTGCGACGGACGTCGGCCGGTAACTTCCGGCATCGTTTACCGCTCGAAGAATGCGACCGTCGCCTCCATCGATTCGATCACAGGCCTCATTACTGCGCGTTCTGTCGGCTCGACGGAGGTGTACGCTTACTCGTATCCGTTGAATCTCGCTACGCCTGCAATCGAGGTTACGGTACAGTAAGGCGCGGTGTCTAGCAGTGAATCTTGACTGCGCCCTTATGGCAGGCGATGAGCGCCTCGTGTCACGCAACGAGGGGCTTGGGTCGGGCGATGAGGGCCTCGAGTCACGCAACGAGGGGCTCGAGTCACGCGACGAGGGCCTCATGTCACTCGATGAGGGGCGGCTGATCATACATCAGGAGCCTCATGTCCCTCGATGAGGGGCGGCTGATCATACATCAGGAGCCTCATGTCCCTCGGTGAGGGGCGGCTGATCATACATCAGGAGCCTCATGTCCCTCGATGAGGGGCGGCT
>JBDUCM010000045.1:0-35893 GCA_040003455.1 bacterium | reverse complement strand
CAGCAATTGTTTCCCATGCCCGACACGCGGCCCAAGATCACCCACTGTACGCTGGTGAACGAGGATCTCGTGCGCCGCATCAAGGCGGCCGGCGCGGTGCCCGCGATGTTCACCACGTACGCCTACTACAACACGGACAAGTTCGTGTTCTACGGTGAGCCGCTGATGAAGCGGAGCATGGCGTATCGCACCATGCTGGACGCCGGCATCCCCGCCGCCGCGGGCTCTGACTTCTCGCCCGGCCCCTTCGCTCCCCTCATGGGCATCCAGGGGATGGTCACCCGGAAGGGGTGGGACGGCACCACATGGGGACTGAACCAGAGGATCACGGTGGACGAAGCCATCCGCGTGAACACCATCAATGGCGCGTATGCGTCGCACGAGGAGTCGATCAAGGGATCCATCGCGGCCGGCAAGCTGGCAGACTACGTCGTCCTGGCCGACGAGCCGCACACCGTGCCGGCGGAGAAGATCAAGGACATCGCCATCGTGAGGACGGTGGTTGGGGGCAATCCTACCTTCTCGCGGTAAGGAAATAGGCCCGATGATGATGCGATGACGGAACGATGGGGGTGCGCGACGAGGTTGGGGCCACTCAAACCAACTGAATGCCCGCCCATTGGACTGTTCCAGAACTCTCCAAGCATGTCGGCGTTCGCCCCCATCCTGGAGGTAGCATCATGTGGCGCAACATCTTACGTGTCTCGGTCGGCCTCTGCATCGCACACGGCCTGCTCACCTTTGGTGCCGGCATCTCCTTCTTTCGTGCCGACACTGTGAACATGTTGGCGTTCGTCCAGCATGGATTCACCTTCATCTTCATCGCGCTGCTGAACCTCGTTGCATGGCGGCAGCCGCGCCCCCCGCGCTGGCAATGTGCGGTAGTCCACGGATGCAACCTGGCGTTCCTGGCCTTCGGTGTCGTCTTTACCGTCTTCAAGCCGGAGCCGCCGCTGATCACGAGTGTCGTGATCCTGCTATTCTTGACGATTGCCGCCGTGGGCACGGACGTGTCGGCTACCCGCGCCTGACCTTTCCCACCGGAGAGCATCGCCAGTGCAGCTCAAGCGATCACCGATGTCGCGATATGTCGATCACGTGCGCGAAGGATCCGCTCCCTCGCGCCGTGTGAGCTTCATCGCGGGCTACTGCAAGGTCAACGCGGCCATCGGCGCTGGCGGTTTGTGCATCGCGGCGGCGGGGCTCACCAGGGGCGGTACGTCCGCAATCGTGAGCGCAGTCATCGGCGCGATCGGCCTGGCCTCAATTGCCAGCATCTGGCGCGGGTTGGAGTAATGGAGCGCTACACTGAAGACCGTACGAAGATCTCCACCCCCTCTCGAGGAGTGGCCTTCGTCGCGGGATACTATCGAGCTACTTCCGCGATCAGCGCGGCTGCATTGGGATTCGGCCTGCTGTACATGAAGATGATCGGCGCGGGGCGACCACTGCCGCTCGCCGGACACGGCGGACAATTGACCATCACGCTCGTCGGCATCGCGAGCGGCTGGTGGACCGGAACTCTCATCAAGAATCGCCAGCGCAGCGGCGCATGGATGGCAGTCACCTCCATCGGCGTGTCGATATTGGCAGGCGGCACACACGTCGGACTCGACGCAATCGCGAGCGTCTGTCTCGGCGCAATCGGGTTGGCAGCCATCCGGAGCATCTGGGACGAACTCGAGTAACCGAAAGCCTTTCGGGACAGAGGGTGGATTTGCGGACCGCCCCGCCTTTTCTCCCGCTCCGCCGTGGCGCAGTATTGATCCCACACCCCCGCGGAGCCCCTCATGTGGCAGAACCTCGGTCCCACCGCCCACTTCGCGAGCCGCTCCCTCACGGCCGCCATGATTGGCAAGATCAAGATCGTGATCACCTATCAGGACGGCCAGTTCGGCGCGCTCTCGGGCGTGTGTAATCACGCCGGTGGACCGCTCGCCGACGGGCGACTGGACGGTGAATACGTGGTGTGCCCCTGGCACAACTGGAAGTACCATTGCCGCTCCGGACTCGGCGAGCCTGGCTTCGAGATCGACGCGGTTCCGCGCTATGACGTCAAGGTGGAGGACGGCCACCTGTTCGTGTCGGAGCAGGCGGCCTCCAAGCGCACCCGCGGTGCCCACCCGCCCCACCCGCTTGCACGCAAAGTCGAACGCGCGGCCGGGCCCGTTCGCGTCCTCGGTATTTCTACCACGAACATGGACGTCGCCAACCCCCGCTATTCCACGAGCGACGCCCTCCTGGAAATCGCGATGGAGGAGGCCGGCCGTTTGGGGGCCGATACACAAACCATTCGTCTCGCCGCGCTCTCGTTCAGCCCCTGTGAAGGCTACTACTCCAAGAGCGCACACGCCTGCACCTGGCCGTGCTCCATCACGCAGATGCGACCCGAAGATCAGATGGAGCGCGTGTACGAGGGGATGGTTCATTGGGCCGACGCAATCCTCGTCGCCACGCCGATCCGTTGGGGAAATGCAAGTTCGCTGTACTACCGGATGGTCGAGCGGATGAACTGCGTGCAGAACCAGGTGACTATTGCCAATCGGGTGCTGATGCGCAACAAGGTGGCCGCATTCATCATCACCGGCGGACAGGACAACGTGCAGGCCGTGGCCGGTCAGATGCTCGGCTTTTTCGGCGAGATCGGATGCCACTTTCCGCAGTTCCCGTACATCGCGCACTCACGCGGCTGGACCGCCGAGGACATGGAGAGCAACATCGATGTCGTGATGCACAGCGCGGAGCTTCGCGATGGCGCGCGTGCCCTTGCGGCGCGCGCCGTGGATCACGCGCAAGTATTGCTGGAGCACGAGGAGGCACCGCACACCATGGAACGAGGCGGACGAAAGGCCCATCGTCTGGTGATGGAGGAACTCGGCAAGGATGCCGGCCCGCCTGAACACCCGGAGATCGCGGGCGGCTAGGCACCCGCGCGTGCGGCCGCCCTACGCGCTGACCAACTTCCGGCACGCGGCAAGCGAGGCGTCAAGGTAGGCGCGCGCCTGCGCCTGCTGTGCTGCCGCGTCGCCAGTCACGCGCGATCCGGGCAGCACCGCGCCGATCCAGTCATGCGTGTGCCACGTTCCCCCACCGGCCAGGGGGTCGGTGAGCTGCGCCAGTTGCGGCTGCGGGTGCGCATTGACGTAGAAGTACGGCTCGTCGTAGTAGCCATCGCCCAGTGCGAGGCCGGCGCCCGTTGACGCCCCCGGCCCCACTGAGACGAGCGTCGCGATATCGAAGTGGTGCGGCCAGAGCCGTACACCAGACGCCTGCGGCACCGTGCGTGCCACGCGCTCCAGTTCGATGGAAGCGTTGCCGAGCCAGTCGCCCAGCGCACGAAACGACTCGTGCTGCAATGCATCGTATGGCGCACCGTTGGCGACGGCGTGTTGGGGCAGATCGTAGTGCCGCGCCAGGATAAATCGTGCTGGATCCAGTCCCTCCGCGGCGAGTACGGGTAAAAGCGCCTGCGTCGCCGCGACGTTCGTGATGCCATGCAGCGCGATTGTACTCACGACGGTCCCGTTGCGCGTAACCAGAAGTGAAAGATCACGGGCGCGCACGCCCAGGGCCACCGCTCCAGCCTCGCCCCGGACCTCGTGCGACATGAGTGCACCCAAGTCCGCAATCCAGCCAAGATTCGTATGGCTGTCGTCGGGTTCCTTCGGCAGATACGAAATGCCAAGCGCCGTACCGAATTGCGCGGCATGATGGAGTTGCAGGCGCGCGTCCGCCAATCGCAACGCCTGCCGAGCGTCTGTTGCTTTCCAGGTGTCCATTGGATCCCCGCCCTCTCGAGTGCCGCCGCCATGTCCTGACTTCCGCCAACCCCAGTGTACATCATGTTTCGGCTACCGTCGATGACGGCGGCACATGACGCATGTGGCACTGAACACCTCGGCAACGGCCGTCCGCGGGGCACCGGCTCGCTATTCTCCCGGCATGTGTCAGATATGAGGAGGCTCGCGCCATTACAGTCATATGCGCGAGACCCGCCAACCCCTGTACCAAGGCCACGACGTGTCTGTTTCGGATGCGGTGCTCGTCGCCGGCGCCACCCGCGGCGACCGTGACGCACTCGCGGCACTCTACGAACGTCACGCATCCGCCGTGTACACGTTGGCACTCCGGCTACTCGGCAACCCATCGGACGCGGAAGACGTGCTACAGGATGTCTTTCTTGGCCTTACGCACGCGCTGGACCGCTACTCGGAGCAGGGTGCCTTTGCTGCGTGGCTGCTGCGCATCACGGCACGGTCGGCGCTCGCTCGTGCGCGGAACCGTCGTCCCGACGAATCGCTCCGCGCCGACCATCCGCAACGCCCATCGGATCACGGCACACGCATGGACATCGATGCGGCGCTTGCGGTCCTGCCCAACACGTTACGCACGCCGTTCGTGCTCCGCGCCGTCGAAGGCTTCTCGCATGACGAGATCGCCGCACTACTCGATATCTCGCCCGCCAATGCCATGCAGCGTTACTCCCGCGCCTGCAAGCAACTGCGGTCACTCCTGGACAGGGTCTGATCATGCGCTCGTTCCTTCATCCTACATGGGCAACACATGTGGCATACGCCGACCGAGGCGCCACTCGCGCCGCATCGCGCACGTATGCGGAACACCTCATGGCGTGTACCGATTGCCGAGCCACGCATGCGGCGTTGAAGGCGATGCTGTCGTCGGCGTCGGCCCTTCCGCTCACGGCGCCGCCCCCGACAGCATGGAGCACGATCACCGCGCGGCTGGACGCCGGCGACCGGGTGCTGCTTCCTGCGAGTCACCTGCCGCGGACGCGACCCATACCCACAGCGCGCGTTGCGGCCTTCGTTGCGGCTGCGGCCGCCATTGTGATCGCGCTGTCGTGGCCAAGTACGCGGACGATCTACGCAGCAAGGAGTGAACTGCGCGTGACGCCGCGCCCCGGCTCGCGCATGGTGGACCTTCGGTATGCGAACCCGATGCTGTGCAGCGGCTGCTCAACGCTGGTAGTGCGCGCGCGGTGGCGAGGGGCGGATGACGAGCGCTCCAGCGACGAAATGCCGGTAGTGTCGGCAGGAACGCTCCATCGGGATGGCGACGCGCTGGTGGGCAGCATCCGCCTGCCCGACGACGCGCTGGTTGGGTTCGTGTCGCTGGAATCGCCCGACGCAGGCTGGACAGACAATAACGACGGACGGGCTTGGACGGTGGAAACAGCGGACGCCGGTATCCGCTCACTCGCAGTACGGCGCGCGATCATTCGCGACCTGTCCGATCGCGACTGGGAAGGCGCGCTGAAGCTGAACCGCGCATTGGCCGCCGCCTTTCCGGATTCCGTCACGGCGTGGACCGACCTCGTCGATCGTGAACGACGGCTCTCGCACGACACGGCATCCATGGCGCGTGACCGGGCGACACTGAACCGGCTCGACGCACTCTCGCGTGGCAGGATGGACAGCACCGGCGAAACGGCCGCGCGAATGTTTCGGCTGGCGTGGAGCGTGCTCGATGCCACCATCACGCGCGACACAACAGCGTTGCCCCAACCGATGCGCTACTGGCTCGGCGAGATGCACCGCTCTCGCATGACGTCGCCATTGGCGATGCATGTACGGTTGCTCGTGGAGCTTCAGGCGATGTACGATCGCCCGCACGATGCACTCACGCGTCTTGAACAGCGCTGGCACGAGGACTCGAGTGAGTACCTGCTCGTTTCCGAAGGCATTCGCACGGCACGGCGGGGCAACGACACGCTGGCGGCGGCGCGATGGTGGCGACGCCTGTCGCAACTTCGGCCGTCCGCCGCGCGTCCGGTGGCGACGCAGCTTTCACAACTGGCGCCGTCCCGCACCGAAGGGATCGCACTGCTCCGTCGCTTCATCGCAGACTCCGGTGCCGCTGACAACTGGCGCGCGCTTGGGGTGTCGCACGAGGAGTTCCGCCACGAGCAACGAGATCGCGTGGCACGAGCAAACATGGCGCTCTCCTCCGCTCTCTTCGCGAATGGCGACAGTGTGGGCGGAGAGCGAGCACTCGCGAGCGCAGCCGCTGCGAGCTGGAACACCGCCGCCCTGCAAACCCTCTCGGCACGACTGCTCGCGCGAGGCGACACGCTCCGCGCACTTCAGTCCCTCGCGATACTCTCAGCCGATCCGTCGCGCACACCGGCATTCATGGACACGGTGCGCCTGAAAACGAAACGGACCTATTCGGATGCGGCCGTGACGCGATGGCGCGACTCGGGGACGGTGCTGCTACGCGCGCACCTGCTCGGCCAACTTCAACCGGTAACCCTCGTCGGTCCGCTCACCACGCTGCGCACGGAGAACGGCGCAGACGTCGCCATGGCCGCACGGAAGGACCCCGTGCTCATCTCGTTCTGGTCCGCAGGATGTGCCCCGTCGCTCGAGGAATTGCCGGACCTTGCGAATGCGCTGCCGAGCGTGACGTCGCGTGGGCTGTCCGTTGTGGTGGTGTCACGCGCCAAGCGAGGTGCCACGGGTCCGAAGGAGACATTGCCATTTGTCGTGGACGCCGACGGTACGCTGCACCGCGCGGTGAAGCAGTGGATGACACCGGAACGCTTCCTGGTCATGCCCGGCGCGTCCCATCGCGTGTGGCGGGTGGCACTGCCGGTGGCCGAACTCCCGCTGCTGGCCGCCGCCATACAGGCAGGGCTGGTGTCATCGGCGGTGATGCCGTGAGCGCATAATCGCCTGTGGCGCAAGTCTCGCGAAGTGCCGCCACCAAACACGCTGCGCCCCGCTCGACCAGCAGCGCCACCGCCAAATCCACCGTGCCGTCCAATGCTGAGTAAACACTCAGCATTGCCTCGTTTCGATCCTTTCGCCACCGCCGTTGGACCTCCTATCCTTGGCGCGAAGTTCGTGCGTGACGACGCCGTCCGCATTCGCTGCTCACCACAACTTCTCGGGAGAGAAACATGGCAGAACAAGCAGCCAAGGGTGCGAAGCTTACCGTCGACGTAACCCTCCCCGCACTCGGGGACCAGAAAGCGCCCGACGTTCGTGTATATCTCTTCGACGCAGCACGGCGTCTGGTTCACTCGATGCCCGCGAGCGAGCGCGTCGTGTTCGACATCGACCCCAAGCAACGATACCGGGTCGCAGTCGGTCCAGACCTCATTCAGGATCGAAAGCTGCCACCGGCGGACATCCACGCGCAACTCACGAACGCCGCGGCGATCAGCCGCGATTACATGCCACTCCAGCCGGTGAACAACTTTTCCATCAATGTGCTGGAGACGTTGATTCCCCTGTGGCTGTTCACCTGCATGAACATCCACGGCACGGTACGGAAGCGGCTCAACCCCGGTGGCTCGCCGCCGGTCTACGCGCCTGTCTGCACGGGCATCGTCCAGATCTTCACCATCGATCTGTCATGCAGTCTCGGCAACCTGAGCAACACAGATCTGCTGGCCATCAAGGCGCAGACGCTCGCGCGGCTGCTCAACATGGAGATCATCGATTTCCTGAGCTTCGATTTCGCCGACTTCGTGCACCTGTCGGTGCTCGCGGCCGGCATGTTTCCGCTCACGGGCCAGCCGCTGCGCAACTACATCGTGGCGCATCGCAGCGAGCTCGCGCAGTTCATGTGCAACCTCATTCCCGAGTGGGCCATCTGCTACCAGCAGTTGCCCGACGCGACCATTCAATCGGATGGCAGCTTCTCGCTCGACTACTGCTTCCTGTTCTGGCAGGCACCACCGGATCTGTACTTCGAAGTCATCCAGACCATTGACGGTGTCACGCGAGAAGTGGCCGATCCCGACATCATGTGCACCACGATGTGGTCCTACGACGGGTCGCAGGGCGCGGTCATCACTGTCGACGATCCCGCGGCCATCGCCTGTCCCCCCGATCCGCTCCCCGGCCCCGGCTATCTGTACGTCTGGCCCACAGCCATCGGCAACACCGACCTGAGAAATATCGACGGTCTCGAAACGATGGCGGGCACGGGCCTGCTCCAGAACAACACGCCCTTCGGCGGGACGCTCTGCATGCAGGTGCAGTTCGATCCCAACCTGCGCGCGAACAACATTCACTACTACCGGTGGTCATACCGGTTCGGCGCCGAGGCATTCACGCAAGTGAACGCGTCGGTGACGCATCGCTGGCAGCAGATCACCTTCGGGCCCGGCGGCGTGGTGAACGTCCACCTGCATCCGGTGACCCTTGGACCGAGACTGGTCGGCGTGGAATCCAATCTCTTCGAGGTTCCCGATCCCAACCTCCCGTGGATCGACATCGTCGATCCCATCGACCGTCCGTTCGCATACGTCGACAGCACCGCCGGCCAGACACCGGGACGGAGCGGGATGATGACCCTCAAGCTGGAAATGTTCAACGCGGCGGGTGCGCACGTATCGTGCGGCAACGCGGGCCACGGCGGGCCGTTCCAGTTTCTGTTGCCCGACCTCACGGCGACTCCCAACGACTATACCAACGCCCCCGCACCGAACATCGACGCGAATGGCGACCTGGTATTCGTCATTCGTGTCGACAACAATCCGACCACGGCGCAGTTGCCCGGCGTTCGTGCCGGCCTCAACTCGGCCGACGACTGCGGCATGCTGCACTATGCCTCCGGTGCCGATACCGTCAGCATCGACTACGTCGCGACGCACCCCAACAACTTCCTTGATTGGTCGTTGAATGTGAGCCGCGGCCTGCACGGCGTGGTCGCGTCCACCAGCGGCCACACGAGCTCACTCACGCCGGATCACTTCAACAATTCGGCGGCAACGCTCGTCGGAACGTGCGCGCAGGCCGCGTTTGCGGTCAATCTCTACACCGCCGCGCGTGCCACGGATGGGTATGGCCGCCAATCGCAGTACGATCGGTCGGCGACCATCGCCTTCGCGCTGCTCACGCCGTAGCAACGGCGCGCGGGTCCCCCGCGACGGCGGTGTCCCGTTGCGGGGGACGGACGTTAGGGAGAACCTGAGGGCATCCGCGAAGGATGCCCTCTCTCTACGTTGGTGATCGCCCGGGGAGCGCCACACTGCCACCTCGCAACCGCAAATGCTGTTTGCTGAAATGGTAGCCGAGGTAGGCCAACGCTTCCGCGAGCAACACGAGGTACGGCATGCCCCAGACCGTATCGGAGAGAATGTGCTGCTTCAGGATCATGTTCTCGAGCACGATCCCGACGACGAAAAACACGAACACGGGCAAGGCAAGCAGGTAAAACAGGAAAAGAAGCAAACGATGGCGGTTCTGGATGGTTCGCCAGGCCAGAATCAAGGGTGGGCCGGTGAGCAACCAGATCGCGACATTCATGGCCCAGAACGCCAGGGCGCTTCTGCCAAAGAAATGCCGCACCATCCACGGTTCATCGTTTGCATGCAGCGCGCTGAACACGATGCGCATGATCGGAATGGTCGCGAACACCAGCGTCAGGCCAAACAGCTTGTGGCCCACATCGCCTCGGCGCATGTGGAAGAAGCCGATCCAGATGGGGATGTAGTTGAACAACACCGGGCCGGCCAATGTGGCCAGCCAGAAGGTGGCAGGATGTTGTTGCTGGCATCCCGGAGCGAGTTTGAAGGAATTGAACGTCTTGTAGCCCCATTCACCGCAGATCAGGAAGCCCACTACGTGGTGCGCGAGTTCGTGACCGATGCCCAGGATCGCGGCAAGGCAGACGAAGGCAAGTAGGTACTTCGTCGTCAGTTGAACCTGCACGGTCCGGTCTCCTGCCCAAGGTGAGCCGTCGGTCGCCAATCACGCTGAATACACAAGACCGCGCAAGCGTCCCGCATCAGCACAGACACCGTGGGCCACAGGGAGCCCCTGGTTTCGGGTGTCCACTGTTCAGGCGCAGGCAGAGGCTACGTGAACAGAGCAGAGGTGGCGACCGTGGATGAACGCGCGATGACAGGGTGCGAGGGATGCAACGCGGGCCGAAGCATGCCAGCGTCGGGTATCGGGCGGAGGGTGTTCATCGCGCAAGGCGCACTCATGGCAGCGGCCGCCGCGCTCGTGGCATGCGGCGTCGGCGAAAACGCAACCGCGCCGTCAAGCTTGTCCGGTACCACCACAATCAAGCTGAGCGATCAGCCCTCGTTGGCGAGTGTCGGCGGCATTGCTCTCGTCACCATCCAATCGAGCCCATTTGCCGTCGTTCGGATCGACCCTACAACATTCGTCGCGCTCTCGCGCATCTGCCCACATCAGGGCAGCACAGTGAACGTGAGCGCCAGCGGCTTTCTCTGCCCCAATCACGGCGCGCAGTTCAATGCCAGCGGCACGTGGACCGGTGGCGAGCGCACGAGCAGCCTGCACTCGTACGCAACATCATACGACGCTGTGGCCGGAACGATCACCGTAGGCTAGACCACGCCGTGCATCATCCCGGGTGAACTGTATTCATTCGATGAGCGGCGCTCTGTAGCAAAAGCTACGGTGCGACCGCATCAGAGGTCGAAGACCATCCGGTGTGCCGAACAAGCACCATCGCCGCACTTGCCCAAAGCACTACCGCGACCAGGAGTCCAAGGGCAAACAGGCGCAATGCCTCGTCGGCAATCAGCAGAGATCCCAGGGACGCTCCCACCAGCAACAGGCCAGCGACACCATAGGTTGGAATTCGGAAGAGCCTGGCGAGCGGCAGGAAGTGTGCGCCCACGATCGCGACAATGGCCACCGGGATGAGAAGGGGCCTCCCGATACGCGCCAGCAGGATTGCCGTAAGCGCGATGAGCACGATCTCCACCGTGAATACCAGCCCAAAGTGCACGCCCATGTTCCGGCCCTGTCGTGCGCGATCATTCGCTTCGGGGTCGATCGGACCTCGATGTGAGTCCCTGGCAATAGCGATCAAACGGGAGACACCAGCCGTGATGAGCGCCAACACGGGCAATGCAACTGCGGCGAATGCCCATGGGGGCGAGCCCGACCTGTTCGCCAGCGCCGCAATGGCCCACGCGGCGCCAGCGCATGTCAGCACCAGCGCGCCGATTGCCGCGCCGGACTTGTAGCCTTTTGTATTCTGCCAGTGACTGATATTCGCTTCCACGGAGAGGAGCTCGAGGTTATTCATGCTATCCCTACGGAGCATCGGGGTCCCGGGTGTCAGCAAACGCCAATCTCGCCAGTCTACCCTTCGCTGAGGGGCCGCCGGTGCCCAACATACGCATAGCCGGTGATGCTGTAGAAATACTGCCCCCGCGATTGCAGCGCTTCCTGGTCCCGCAGAAAGCCCTCGTAGTCCTCCGAGGCTGCGAGGCCGCGCTTGACCAGGCTGGCAAATGACAGCGCGTTCTGGTGTCCGAACCACGGCACCTGATACTCGGTGTTGATCAAGACGCGCGCTTGCACGGCTCCCTCGAAGGAACCGGTCGCGTTGAAGATGCCCCACAGGCGGCGGCCCATCCATCCGTCGGCGTGCTCCATCCAACCTTGCTGCCAATCAGCGAACGCAGCAACCAATCCACGGACGGCCGTCTTCTCCACACCATCAAACAACTGAGAGTCCCAGTCCCAGTGCGCCATGACAAGCTGGCCGCCGGGACGGAGCACACGCGCGATCTCGCGCGCGAACGACGCCGGGTCTCGAAGACACTCGATCAAGTTGTGTGAATACGCGAGATCAACCGAGGCATCCTCGAACGGGAGGCGGTCGTTGAGGCTCGCGCGCTGAAAGCTGATGCGCGAATCGGTCGCCGCCGCCCTCCGCACGCTCGCGTCGGCGGCATCGGAGATGTCGATGCCAACGAATCGAATAGCTGTGCCCACATGCCGCGCGGCCAGAAGACGAAGATCCTCCGCGTGCCCGCACCCCAGATCGACGGCTACGCCCGTTGGCGGAACCGTAGTCTGCGCGACGAGCCATGCGTGGTGTGCAGCGCGATCCAGCGAAAGCTCGGACATTCTCTAGTGCTTGTGGTCGCCGACGTCCAACGGGATGGGCAGGGTGAAGTAGAGCGCGATCTCAGCGCCCGTCGTCCGCGGATCGTAGAGGGAGACATCCAATCCACTGAAGACAAACCCGTTCTTCTCGTAGAAGCGAATAGCAGGCACGTTCACATTCTGTGTTTCCACCCAGAGGCAGCGCGCGTGAAGCCCGGCGGCGTGCTTTCGGAGCTCCTGGACCAACTGTGTCCCCACACCATGACCCCGCGCGGTACCATCCACATACAAGTGTGTAACGACGGCTCGATTGTTCCACGCGACGTGTCGCAGCGCGGCGACACCAACGATGACGTTCTCGTGTTCAGCGACCACAGTCACGCTGTCCGTGAGAAGTTCATTCCATTCCACATGATAGGTTTTGCGTATGGCCGGCGTGATCGGCCGTTCAACGAGCGCAAACCCGCGCGGCCGGGATTGGACGTCATACACCACGTCCGTGTGGAAGGCGAGGTCGAGGCGCTCCAACTGGGGATGATCGGTAGGCCACGAGAGCGTTCGCACGATCACGGTAAAGGCAGCCACGTTGGAGGAATGACAGGCTGCACTGATGTCGCGTGAGAGATTGCCGGAGACCAACCCATGTCATCACATTTGCCGCTGCGGTGGTTCCCCGCTGCACGCACTATCATCCACCTCGGCATGCATGTGCACAAGGACTCCATCACCGCGGCCGTCCTGGCGGGCCTCATCCAGCGTTGCACTGTGACCAGCCCCCCGCGAACCGAGTTGAGCGACGTACCCAAGCTCAGGCATCGCATGCCCCTCCGTCGTCGCTCCTGGTCCCTGGCAGTCGCCGCCGCCGCCCTCGTTAGCTGTAGCGCGCCCACCGATGTGATGTTCAAGGATCAAGTCGAGCTCCCGCTGGGTTCCTGGGGCGCCAAAGGCGCGGGACTCATCGTGAGTGACACGGCCGTGCACCTGCACGTCGGCTGCACATACGGCGACGTTTCCGGGCGGATTCCGCTCGATGCCGACGGACGCTTCGACGTGTCGGGCACCTATATGCTCCACGCCTACCCTGTCACCATTGGACCAACGGTTCCGGCGCGGTTCGTCGGGCAACTCCATGGTTCCGTCGTGAGCATGACCGTCACCGTAAACGATACGGTCGCTCACGAAACGGTGCAGAAAGGCCCGGTCGACGTCACGTTCGGCGCAGAGATCCAGTTGGATCCATGTCCCATCTGTCGCCGGCCCATCATCACGCGCTCGTTCTGGGCACGGGCGACAGCGTACTTCGCTCGAAGCGAGTGAACAATCGCCAATAGCTCTATGCTCCACTCCCCCGAATTACCGCCGCCAGCACGCGCATCGCCGCCCGCGTCTGCGTGACATTGTACGACGCATACCCGAACATGAACCCGCGCCGCGGGGACCCGACCTCGAGATGCTTGGACATCGGCTCGACAACCACCCCCCGACGCTCAGCCTCCGCCGCCATCGCGCGATCATCCAGGCCCGGCGCGAGCCAGCCGAGCAATCGCATCCCCGCGGGCGCTTCGTTGAAAGTGAGCAATCCGCCCAACTCCTTCTCGGCAAGCGAGAGGAAAATGCGCTGCCGTTCCTGATGCACGGCACGCGTGCGACGAATGTGCCGCGCGAAATGTCCGCCACCCAGGAAGTCCGCAAGCACCGCCTGCTCGGGCACCGGTGAATGCCGGTCGAGCAACATCCGCGCGCGGCCAAAATGCGCGACAAGCTGCGGTGGCAATACGAGATACCCGAGCCGCACCGCCGGCGCGAGTGACTTGCTGAAGCTGCCGATGTACAACACCCGGCCATGCTCATCCAGCCCCTGCATCGCCGGCACGGGCGAGGTGTCGTAGCGATACTCGCCGTTGTAGTCGTCCTCCACAATCCACGCACCCGCATCGCGCGCCCAAGCGAGTAGCGCATGTCGCCGCTCCAGCGAAAGCGTCACACCAAGCGGCGACTGGTACGACGGCGTCACGAACGCGAGACGCGCATTCGGCGCCCGCGCGCGACCGGCGGCGACGTCGAGGCCGTCCATATCGACCGGGACATCGACGAGCGCGGCGCCCGTTGCGGCGAAGATGCCACGCGCGGGACTATAACACGGATCCTCCAGCCACACTTCATCACCCGCGCTCACGAGCATACGCGCGCACAGGTCAATGGCGTGAGTGGCTCCATTCACGATGAGTACCTGCTCCGCGGTGCAGCGCACGCCACGCGCCGTGGCCACGTACTGAGCCACCGCCTCCCGAAGTGGTGCGTAGCCGAGTGGGTCCCCGGCGAGCAGCAACTCTTTCCCTGACAGGCGCCAGCGTCGCGCGTGAAGCCGCGTCCACGTGGCGAGAGGAAATACCTCGAGCGCGGGAATGCCCACAGTGAAGGGCACCGGCTGCGTGGGCATGTACCGCCACTTGCCCTCGCGAAAGAGTGCCTGCGACGCCTGCGACAACTCGGATGGCGGCGCGGTCGCAACCGGTAGCGTGCCGTGGCGAGGATGCAGCGCACCGCCCGCACGCGCCACGTCTGCCACACGCGTGCCCGCACCCGAACGGCCAGTGATGTATCCGTCGTCGAGCAGCCGGGCGAAGGCGCCGAGCACGGTCGTGCGGGACACCCCGAGATCGTCGGCGAGGGCGCGGCTGGAAGGAAGACGGTCGTTGACGCGCAGCGTCCCGTTCAGGATGGCGGCGCGCAACGCCTCGTAGATCTGCTGGTGACGGGACGCGCCCTCCGGATCCAGCCTGAGCTGCATGGGAACTGTATCCGCCACTCGGCCACGCCGCGTCATTCGCGTCCCCTCCATTCAGTTCACGCCTTCCGCGAAACACCTGATAAGCACGGGCGCGGTCACCCTTGGCTGCTCCGGTGGTGGCCGAATGGCTTCATCGAGAGTGTGTGGATTGGCGCTACCCGACGCTGAGCCCCGCTTCTACCGTGGGGTGCAGAACAAGGTACCCCCCGCATGCCACGGGGGGCCGTACGTAAATCCGACGATGGAGTGCGCATGGAACGGCAGGGCCGGCTGGGAAGCATCATCTATAGTATGGGAATAATGGGGCTGGGGCTGGTGAGCCTGCTACGGCTGGACGCCGTGCCGGACCTGGAGCCGCTGCCTGCCTGGCTGCCGGCACGGACCGTCGTGGCAATCCTCGTGGCCATGCTCCTCGTGGGCGGCGCCGTGGCCATCATCATCAACAAGCGCGCGGCCCGCGCCACACTCACGGTCGCGACGGTACTCTCGGCATGGCTCCTTCTGCTGCACTGGCCGAAGGTGGTCATGCATCCGAAGAACGGCGGCGCCTGGGTGGTCTTGTGGGAGGTGGCAGCCATCTCGGTGGCGGCATGGATGCTGGCGCTGTTCGCCCTGGAGCGCGAAGGATCGAAGCCACCCCGATATGCGGCCCCGACACTCCGTATTGTGCTCGGACTGGCCCTGGTGGCGTTCGGCATCTCGCACTTCGTCTACACGGGCTACGTGGAGATCGTGATTCCGGCATGGATTCCCGCGCACCGGTTCTTCGCGTACGCCACCGGTGCGGCTCACATCGCAGCCGGATGCAGCCTGCTGGTCCGCGTGCAGGATCAATTGGCCACGGCGCTGCTCGCGGTGATGTTTGGTTCCTGGGTGGTGGTGCTTCACATTCCCCGCGCGCTCGCGAATCCATCGCACCCCAACGAATGGACGAGCCTTCTCGTGGCGGTGTGCATGTGTGGAACGTCGCTCATCGCGCGCGCCTTCCTGCGCGCGGATGCCGCGCGCGCCACTGAAGGGTTCCCGTCGCCGCTCGCAAACGGCGTGGCAACCAGGACACTGGCGGAGCCGTGGCGATCGCGCTGATCGTGGCGCTCGTACTTGTCGCGCACCTCGCGTGGCGGGTACGAACGCTGTCGTCGCAGGTGGCGCACGAGCGGCTCACGATACTCTCCATGGAGCTGCGCCCGCACTTTCTCCTCAACGCACTCAATGCGGCCGCCGAGCTGGTGCATGCGGACCCGGACGCCGCCGATGGTACGATCACGGCGCTGGGACATCTACTCTCCCATTCACTCCGGCATCACGCGCACCACGAGATCACACTCGGTGAGGAGATTGCGCTGCTGCGGGACTACGCGGCGGTTGAGCGCGCGCGCTTTGGCGGAGGCCTGCACGTGGAGATCGATGCCCCCGTCACACTTCACGGCGCGAGCGTGCCGCCGCTGTTGCTTCAGCCGCTGGTGGAGAACGCCGTGCGGCACGGCATTGGGCCAACGGGCATGTGTGGAACGGTGCGTATCACGGCCCGGCGCCAGGGTCCGTGGCTGCATCTCCAGGTGAAGGACCGCGGCGTGGGGTTCGTGGCGAGCACGCCACGAAATGGCGGAGGGGTGGGGCTGGCGAACGTGCGAGCGCGGTTGAACGCACTGTACGGGCGCAACCAGGCCCTGGAGATCACCTCCAAACCGGGGGAGGGGACTTTGGTGACGATCATGACTCCATGGCGCGAAATGCGCACTCCGGCCGAATACCCGCCGGCCCCCGTGCGCGAGGTTCTGGCACTCGTCCGGTGAGCGCGCCGTTTCACGATATATTGGTGCGCCGGCCAATCCGCTCTGCGGGTGGCCGCGCCGACGCCATTTGTGCGCGTCGCGTCCACTCACCCCACGAGCCACAGCCGACGCGTGCTGACTTCACTCCTCCTTGGGCTGCACATGTTCGCGAGCCCCGATAGCACGATCTACACGGTGTACAACCACGATCGTCCGGCCGGAACCATGATCGTTTCCCGGTGGAACGACTCCGCGCGCGTGCGCTACGTGTTCACCGATCGCAATCGCGGCACTCGGGTCGAGACGCGCTATCGACTGCTTGGCGACTCGATAGTTGGCATGGACGTGCGACCCGTGTTGCCCGACGGAAGCTCGGGCCAGCCCACCATGCGACTGGAGCTCGCTGGCGATTCCATTCGTCGCTGGTCACCCGCGGGGGCGCAGACGTCCCCCGCCGAGCGGGGGGTGTACTACGCGTTGTCCGTCACGCCGTTTGACCTGGTGCGCATGGCGAAACACCTGCTGCGCCAGCCGGATCATGTCACACGCGCCAGCAGCAACGTGTCCGTGAAGCTCGAGGTGATGAAGGAACTCACAGTTCCCACGGCGAGCGGCTCGGAACACGTGCGATTGGTGTCGCTCACCTCGCAGGGCAACAGCATCAAGGAACTGCTCTGGCTCGACAACCATGATGAATTGTTCGCCACGGCGGTGAGCTGGTTCATGACCGTAAAGCCTGGTGCGGAACGCGCGTTGCCGATGCTGCGGAAGGCCGAGGCGGAGATAAGGAACGCGGACGGCGAGGCGCTCAACAAGCGCGTGCTCAAGAAGACCGGCGGCACGCTCGTGATCAGGAATGGCGACCTGTTCGACAGCGAACGCGGCGTGATTCGTCCTGGCACAACGGTGGTGGTCCGCGGTGATCGCGTGATCGCCGTTGGGCCGGTGGATTCCGTGGTCACCCCGCCGGGCGCCACCGTAATCGACGCGACGGGCAAGACGGTGATGCCCGGCATGTGGGACATGCATGGCCACATGCAGGCCGTGAGCGAGACATCTGCTGGCCCGTTGCAACTCTCGCGCGGCATCACCACGCTGCGCGACCTGGGCTCCGATCCCGATGTCGCCGTTGCCAATCGCGATCGCGCCGCAGCAGGCCTCACCGCCGCACCGCGTGAAATCCTCTCGGCATTCATCGACGGGCCAGGCGCATGGGCGGGCCCAACGCCGAACATCGTCCGCACGGAAGCCGAGGCGCGCGCGTTCGTGGCGCACTTCGATTCGCTGGGCTACAAGCAGGTAAAGCTGTACAACATCGTGCATCCCGATCTCGTGCCCACCTTCGCCGCCGAAGCCCACAAACGAGGGATGCGGCTGAGCGGGCACATTCCCCGTGGCCTGAGCGTGTCCGCCGCCATCGCCCTCGGTTTCGATGAAGTGAATCACGCCGCGTTCCTGTTCTCCACGTTCTATCAGGACTCGCTGTACATGCCCACGATGCGCGCGTATTCGCTCGTGGCCACCACGGTTGCGCCGCGCGTGGACGTGGATGGGCCGGCGATGACCGCGCTCATCGACGATCTCGTGAAGCATCACACGGTGATTGACGGCACCTTCGCCGTGTGGGTCACGGGCGCGGGCAACAACATCGCCCAGGCGGTGGGCGCGGGAGTGTCGAGCGATGCAGCCAGGTCCGACGCGAACTACAAACGCCTGTTGCGGCGGTTGTACGATGCGGGAGTGACCCTCGTGCCAGGCACGGACGATTTCGGCAGTTCCACCTTCGCGTCAGAACTGGAGCTGTATGAGCAGGTGGGCATTCCGGCGCCCGTAGTGCTCCAGATGGCCACGATCATCTCCGCGCGCGTGATGAAGGACGACCGCGACTACGGCAGCATTGCCGTGGGCAAGGTGGCCGACTTGTTCATCGTCGATGGCAAGCCCGCCGAGCACGTTCGCGATGTGCGGAAGGTAGAGCAGGTGGTGCGGGCGGGCCGCCTGTACGACGCGGGTGAGTTGCGCAGCGCGATGGGGCTCACTCGGCAGTAGACAGTTCCCGGAAGGCAACGCTGATGGCCCCGACGATATGACATGGAATTAACGCCGGGGTGTTGCCCGCGTCGAACTCGGAGCGGTTTTCACGAGACGTTCGCGGTACACCCACCAGGCATTTCGAGGTTTCGATGAAGTACGCGCAGATGCTGGTCATTTCGGCCCTGATCGCGCCGCCCCTGGTTGCGCAGGACGCGCACAAGCACGACGGCATGGCGGGCATGGATCGTGGTTCCATGGTTTCGCTCAAGGCCCAGCGAGAGATCGCGAGCGTGGAGAAATCCGTCGAGCCGCTGAACAGTACGGATGCTGCGCGTGCCGCAGGATTCCACCCGGTGTTCGGATGGATTCCCACGATGGGCGTGCATTGGGTGAACACGCCGCGCATGGCGCGCGGCCAGCAGGTGGATCTCAAGGCGCCGAGCAACCTGATGTTCAGCCGGATCAACGGGCGCGATTCGCTGGTTGGTGCAGCGTATGCGTTCTATTCACCCATCACGGATTCGACGCGCCCGTCGCTGTTCGATGGCGGCCCGACCTGGCACGAGCACACGCAGCTTGCGCCCGCCGGCCAGACGCTGGTGATGCTGCACGTGTGGTTCGTGCCGTCACCGGATGGGCCCTTTGCCGGGACCAACCCTAACCTGCCGTTCTGGGCACTGGGCCTCGAGGCACCTGATGCCGCGCGCATGCATGACGCGGCGTATGCAACGCGCATTCGTCGCGCAACGCTCGCGTTGGCCGAGGTGGCCGATTCCACCTCGCTGTTTCCTTCCTTGGCCATGCGCGCTGATGTGCGTGCCGTGGTGGTGCCGCGCCGCGATTCCATTCGTGCGTTGATTCCGGAGTTGAGGACGGCGCAGGCAGCGAGAGACGCAGCACGGTTCGACCGCGCCATCGATCGCGCCGGTGCGCAGTGGGACACGATCTATGCGTCCTATGTTGCGAGCGCACGAACAGCCGAGGGAAAGCGACGCATCACCGAGCACGTCGCGATGCTGATGTCGGATCACGGAGACCACGAACATTGATCAACATGCGCCTCGCTCGCCGGTTGGTATGTGCATTGCTCGGCTGTGCGGTCGCGGGGTGCACGTCATCGCATACGCCGCCCGTTGGTGCGCCCGTTCAGGCGCCGACGGCGGTAGAGGCGGAGCTTCGCAGAAACACTCAGGCATTGCTGGATGCCATTGCGCCCGGCGACGTGAAGGTCTGGGATCGCCTGTTGGACGCGAGCGCCATCCAGGTGGACGAGAATGACGAGGTGCGGAACAAGCGCGAGATACTCGCCGGGATCACGCCGCTGGGCCCGGGGCTGATTGGCACGCTCACGATCGATGCGTTCCGCGCAATCCTGCACGACAACGTTGCCGTGGTGACGCACGAAGACGCTGAGACGCTCGACTATCACGGCCAGATGATTCTTAGTCGCTTTCGGAACACCGATACCTGGGTGCACACGAACGGTGAGTGGCGACTGCTCGCGTCGCAGGTGCTGGCCGTGCTTCAGGATCCCCCCGCAGTGCGGCTCGATCATGCAACCTTGTGTGGCTACGCAGGTCGGTACGCGATGACCCCTGACATTGTCGCTACCCTCGACTGCGCGGGCGACTCACTTGTGGTGAGGCGCGCTGGCCGTCCTGATCGTGCGTTTCTCCCCGAAGTGCGCGACGTGTTCTTCGAGCGGGGTCAGCCGCGCACGCGGCGCATCTTTCAGCGCGATGCCAGCGGGGCGGTGACCGGCTTCGTGGACCGGCGCGAGGCGCGCGACATCACCTGGCGTCGTACTCAGGGCTGAGGGTGGGTGGGTGGCCGGCCAAGCCACACCCCATTCACATTCTTCCATTCGAGCGCGGCGATGCGTGGTTGCTCGCCCCAGTGCATCGCGATGCGGTCTTCCGGCCGCATCTTCTTCACCCATGGCATGTATGCCGCGGGATTGCCGTGGCTCAAGCCGATGCTCTGGAAGGTCACGAAGTCATCGTCCGGCATCATCGCCGGCTCGAAGCCGGTGATGTAGCGCCATGGCGCGTATGGGTTCTTGTAGAAGGTCTGGTAGAAGAGCCCCATTTCCGTGGTGTACAACACGCCACCACTCTGCGGGAGCCAGCCCGCCAACTGCGGATCGTCCTGCGAGAGGTAGCGTGTCTCTCGGCTGGATGTCCAGCGATTGTCGGCGTCGTTGGTGGTCATGAGATAGAGCGTGCCCGCCAATCCGAATGCGAGCCCAACGCGCGTAAGGGCATATATCGACACTCGGCTCTTCATGAACCGCTCGATGTCAGCAGCGATGGCAACCATCAGCGCAATCAATCCCCAATCGCCCCAGAACCGCATCGCCTTGTAACCAAGCGCCAGGCCAATGCACCCGAGCCAGAACGCGGGGTTTTTCCGGAGCGGCGGCGTCTCGAAGTCGCCAAGCCGGCGAAAGATGATCAGCCCGGCGACGAGCAACAGCCCCGGCATGTTGTCGGCGATGGGACGGAACTCGTGCACGAGCGTGCTCTGGTACGCGTGCTGTCCAAAGGCGTCGAACCCCATGCGCACCGACTCCACCAGGTAGCCAAGGGGCTGTCCCGTGAGGCACGCACCGATGATGGTTCCGGCAATCCATGTGGCGCCTATGGTTCGCGCCCACTGGTATTCGCCGGCGATGACGAAACTCAACACGAGCAGCGACCAGAGATACCACGATCCGTGCAGCAGCGCCGCAATCGCGAACAGTCCAGTGAGGATCGCGATGCGCCTCTTCGTGGGCGGCTCCGCGCCGTGCGTATTCCACAGCCAAAGAATGGACGTGAGCACCGCCGCGCTGATGAGGAATGGGCGGCCGAGCATGTAGCGCTCCATGGCGCCCGTACCGGCACCCACCACCACCACGAACGTGGCAAGCCAGGCTTCCGGCCGCTCGAGCCAGGGGACGGCCGACAATGCGAGAAGAGCGAACAGCGCGACCACGGCAAAGATCACCACGTCGGACGTGCTCCACTGCGCCACATGGGCGAGCGTCTGAAGCACCGCGTGCCAGCCAACATGCGGGTCCATGCGGAACTGCTCCTTCAGGACCAGGACATCGTTCCAGTCGCGCCCACTGATGGCCTTTGCCGCGTCGGCAAGCGGATCGTCGAATACCGGCCGATAGCCGCTTAGGACGATCTTGATGGGGATGAGCAGCAGCACCGCCGCCACAATCCAGCGAACCGCCGTCGCGACAAACGCCGTCTCCTCGGCCTCCGCAACCTCGGCTGAGCCGATGGGTACTGCATGTTCGCCCGTTCTCAACCTAAAATACTCGGCACGTCATCTACGGTGTTGGAGAGCACAGAACACGAAATACGCGTGGTACACGAGAACTGTTGTGCAAGGTCCCGCGGTCAGCCTTAGCCGTCATCGCGGATCGCGCGGACAATGAAACGCACGCCCGCGCAATGAATGCCAAGACATCCTTAACGCCGTCACGCATCTGACATCAGCCGTTGAAAAACGGTTGCCATGAGAAGAACGCGATACAATCGATACATGAGAACCTGGCCGGCCATCATCGCATCCCTGCTGTCCGCGGCGCCTGTCGCGCACACCACGGCAATCACACACACCGTGGCCGCCGCCCCGCGCGCCGCAGTGGCACCCACTATCACGCTGCGCATCGTCGCCGGCGTCACGGACGATGGACACGCCACCGGCCAGTGGCTCGCCATCCTGAAAAAACGGTTGACTAGCGAGCGCTACGATTCAATCGCCCCGTTGCGCAAGCCATTTACTGCCGAGGACTCAGCGTGGGTGACACTCATCCGCTCGCGTCGCGCGGCATGGGAGCAGCGCCTGCCTTCACTGGCTGAATCGTTTACGCCCATCGCGCCGCCAGGCGAGGTGCTGATCGTGCTCGGCAATCGCGGATCGGAAGATGCCTTCACCCACGACGCTACAACCATCGGCTTCGACCTGTCTTCCCTTCAGGCCAACTACGGCAATGCGCTGAAGCCTGAGAATGCCGACCTGATGGATCGTCTCGTCCGCCACGAGTTCATGCACGTGATGCAGAAGCCATGGCTGGCACAACACCCGTGGGCGACGGACACTCCTCTGCGCCTGGCACTGTACGAGATGTGGACCGAGGCGCAGGGCAACTACCAATCACTCGCCGCGCGTTGGCTTACCAGGGACGGCAAGCGCGGAGAGCCGGCCGCCGCAGCACTGCTGGAGTTGGAGCCGCGACTGGTGGCTCGCATGGCCGCGCTCGCGTGCGCTAACCCGTCGTCCGCACAACCCCTTCTCGCCGGTATCACCTCTGGACCGTTCGCGAAGAAGTGGGGCGCTGTGCCGGCAGCACTCTGGCTGGAAGCGGAATCGCCAGAGACCACCGGCGCCATGCGGACCTTCATCGCTGCCGGCCCGCAGGGCGTGTGGGCGCTGGCCGACAGGCATCTCGGCGAACCACTGCGCGCCGTGATGCGCGAAGCGCAGAAGGCGGATTCCCTGTGCGCCCCGCGGTAACGATCAATTCAAGGACACGACTACAAGTCGTCGTCCACCAGGCCGCCGCCTATCCGCCGCCCGCGCGATCCTTCCACCCACCGCCGCGCCACCACATACCGCGCTCGCAGCGCAGCATCCGCCGATCGCCAACTCCGCTCTACCACACCATAGTGCACGATAGCACTATCACGCTCCCCGGATGCCACGAACAACTGCGCCAGCAACTCATGTAGCTCTGTTCGCGTGACGTACAGCCCCGATCCCTCTATCCCCCCATGCAACGCGGCGCGCACCACCGGAATCCCCTCCGCCGGCCTCCGCAACGCCAGCATCGTCCGCCCCAACTCGTAGTTCGCTCGCGTATACCCATTCGTCGGCGAGAAAATCGATGCCTTGAGTTCGAGCACCGCAGACGCATCGCGATGCTCACGCGCGAACAACACTCCCCGCACGAAGTGATGCAGCAGCGGATCGCGCCCATACAGACTCCGCCGCCCGATCACCTCGATCGAATCGACGAGGTTGTGCGCGCGTAGCGTATCACCCCCCGCAATCGCCGCCGTTGCCGAGAGCGTGAGATACCACACGCGCAACCTCGGCACCAGCGTCTGCGGCGCCCCGGATGTCGGCCACGTCCGCTCGATGGCCAGGTACTCATCCGCCGCGATCAGCGGACGCCCCACGTCCATGTTCACCACGCTCGTGAGAATCTTGTCCTCGCGCATATCGGCCCGCTGCGCGAGCGCCACGGCGTCGGTGTACCGCCCTTGCATGCGCAGCGCGATGGCGCAGTACCACCGTCGTTGGGATAGCGTCGACGCATCATGTCCGGCGAGTCCGGCGGAGCACAATGAATCCGCCCGCGCGACGTCATCATAGCGCAGGCTCGTCGTCACCTGCCGAATGAAATCATCCCCCGTCACCGGCGACATCGCCGCCGCCCGCTGCCACGCTGAAGTGGCCTCAACACGCCTGCCCTGACTCACGAGGAAATCGGACAGGTCGCGCCACGGCTGCGAATCATCAGGACGCAACGCGATGTAGCGCCGCAACGTTCGCTCGGTCGCCTCCGACGAATCCGCGAGGTAGTAGCGCCACGTGAGCAGCGTAAGCGCCTCACACATGCGGCAACTGGCCGACGTCGGCACGGCCGCCGATGAGTCGAGTGCTATCGACTGATTCACAAGCGCGATCGCACGCGCGAGATCCGGCAACACCTCCGCGGCACGGACGAGCGCCTCGGGATCTCGCGGATATCGCGTCGCCAGCGAATCGGCGGCCGACAACGCGCGCACATCGTTGTACGAGTACCCGATATGCGTCTGGATGATGAGCCTGTCCCGCTCCGACGCACGCGACGCGAGACGCAACGCGCGCTTCCACAAGGAGTCGGATTCCGCGTCATGCGCGAGAAAGTTCGCCGTCCGCCATGCGAAATACGTCGCCATCGCGAAGGCAGAGTCCTCGCGCGTTGCCTCGCGAAACAGCGTGAGCGCCGCGGCGTGGTCGCCCTGCGCCAGACGTCGCAATCCCTCCTCATACGACCGGAAGGCAAGGGGCGATCGCGTCGATACGTCCGCTACTGAGCCCGTGGGCGCCCTGATGCCGAGCTGCGATGACAGCAGCGTGGTCGCGCTGTCGAACATGGCAATGCGATCGGTGCCGGTTATCTCGTACCCGGAGCGAATCACCCCGCGCGCCACATCCACCCGCCGAAGATCGAGCCGCAGCCGCCCACCAGCCAAGGGAATCAGCTCACCTTCGATCAAGTCCGTCGCACCCGCCCGCCGCGCCGCAGCGGCTACCGACACCCGCGACGTATCTCGGCCATTCGACGTCAGCTCCCGCATTCTATAGTTGGCAACCACCTGCAAATCCGCCAACCTGCCGAGGCTCGTGGCAAGGATCTCGTTCGTCGCGCTGGCGAACGACGAGTCCACACTCGTGAGGTCGCGTATGCCCACAGCCACCGTGGGCCGCTCGAGCCGCGAGCCCGATGCCGTCCGCCACGCCATCGTACCGAATATCGCGAGTCCGACGACGCACGCCGCCGCCCACACAGGCCGGCGATACGCACGCGAAGCAGCCGCCTCAGTGGCCGGAACGCCGCCCGCGGCCGACGATAGCGATGGCAATGACACCGACACCGCGGATATCGACGTCGCCGCCGCTACCCGCTCCACATCACGCAACCGCGCCATCATCAGCTGAATGACCGGATCGGCATCCATCTCGAACTCGCGCCGCACCATCTCCGCATGCGCCTTGCCATGCGCGAGCGCAGATGCGCGATCGCCCGCCGCCAGCAGCCCTTCCATATAGGCGATCGCGAAGCGCGCATTCATCGCGTCCAGGCGACACAGCCGCCGCCAGTAGCCAAGCGCCACGCTCCGCTCGGTCGATGTCGCCCGCGCCAGCGTTTCGAGGGCCCGAATCGCATCGTGCGCGAGCGACGCACGCTCTTCCTCCGCCCACCGCTCGAACTGCCCGCCATCCGACAGGTAGAATCCTTCGAGAAACGGACCCACATACAGCGCCGACGCAGCCGCCCAATCCTGCCCCTCGATCGCCGCGCGCAACTCACCCACGTCGCTCGACATCAACTCCGGATCCACGCGCAACGTCGGACCGGCCAATATGACGTCGGCCCCCAGGTCTCGGCGAAGACTGTAGAGCGTCTGCGACAACGCATGTCGCGCGCGTTCCGGTGCCGACTCCGGCCATAGCACCCCGACCACACGCTCTCGGCTCACCCCACGTGCGCCAGCCGCGGCAACGATCGTCAGCAACGCGAGCGCCCGAGGGCGCGGCCCACCGTCCGCGCCCTCGGCGGCGCCGTCAATCCACAATCCTCCAAGGGTCCTGAGGCGCACGGTGCGGAGGGTTGGTGTGTTTACCGAGTCTAGCCCACGCCGCCCCGCGGGACAAGAAGACCGAAGTGCGAGATGAATCCTCGAAATGACGTCTGGATGATAGTGCCGTGATCCCCCATGGCGATTCTGACTGCGTACGGCGTCCTCTAAGGGACGCCTCATCAGCCACCCTTTTCACTCAGCAGAGGAACAGCAATGTCCCGAACTCGATGTTTCCGCCGCGCACTCGGGGCGGCCTCGCTCGTCCTGACCGCTTTGGTCCTTCCTGCGGTCGTCTCGGCGCAGTCCAGCACGACAATCGCGCGGGGCATAGACCAGTTTCTCGGCACGCCGTGCCTGATGCAGGCCACTTCCACGGGGAGCGCATTCTCTACGTGCCTCCAGGTCCCCGTCCAGGGTGGTCAATACACATCGAGCGCAGTGTCTGACAACAGCTTGAGGAGCATGGGCGGGCAGGCGTCAATCTTCCAGGCAGACCTCAATCACCCCCTCGCAGCCTATGCGGAAGGCACCGGCACGCAGGACAACATGCTGTTCGTCACTGGAACGTCTGGGGCGAACGACCAGCTCGTGTTCCATTTCAGCACAACCTTGACGTCCGTCTTCAACGGCACCTTTGACCCGACCACGACGACGACTCTCGGTGTATTGGTCACCGACTACACCTCCAACCCTTCCTATTCGCAAATCACCTACAACAGCTTCTCCAGCACTGCCATCGGACAGAACTACCTCTTCACGCCGGGGGGTGTTGACCTGTCGCTCGGGTTCGCTGCATTCACCGGCTCGTACTTCTATGCAATGCTGGCCGATGCCGCCGCGTTCGAGACCTACTCTGTCTACAGCGGCAACAACACGACCCTGGTCAGCGGGATCGATGCCGTGCTGACCGGCATCGACGACGTCGACGCGAACGGCAACGTCATGGCAAGCGCCGTGTTCAACCCCGACGGCAGCGCCACCATGGACATCGTCACCACCACGACGCCGGAACCAGGCTCCTTCGCGCTCGTCGGAACAGGATTGCTCGTCGCGTCCGTCAGCCGCCGTCGGCGCTCGACGCAAAGCTGACCGTCCACACACAATGAGAGCGCCGTTGCTCACCGAGCAACGGCGCCCTCTCTGGGCGTCCGCGAAATTTCACCGCGTGGCTGTCTGCAACGATGTCTCGCCCGCCACGTCCTCATGCGCGGCCATCACACCGACCATGGCTCCGGCTTTCAGCTCGGGCTCCAGCTCCAGCTCTGACATGCTCAGTGCTGGAGGCTCACGCCCACGCTCATGCTCCAGCTGGTGGCTCAATCTCCCGCTCCATGCTCAAGCTCAGAGCAGTCTAGATGTCGTGCGCCCGCGCGAACTGTGTAATGTGATCGGCCGCGCGAAACGCGAGCGCCTGAATGGTCATCGTCGGTTGGCCGCGTCCGGACGTGACGAAGCTGCTTCCGTCGCAGATGAAGAGATTGCGCACGTCGTGCGCGCGATGAAAGCGATCGACCACCGAGTCACGCGCGTCGTTGCCCATGCGCGCGGTGCCGAGCAGGTGCACACCACCATCGGTTGGAACCACGGGAGGGCTCCAGACGTGCGTCGCTCCGGCCGCCTCCATCAACTCCTGCGCGCGCTCACGGAACCATGCCTTGGCCTTCGTGTCGTCCGGATGATCCTGATACGTGAGTCGCAACCCCGCACGACCCCAACGGTCAGGGTGATCGGGATCGAGCGTGATCGTATTGCTCGCCACCGGCAGCGACGTGATGTGCGCGGCAAAGCGAACGGAATGCGCGTAGTGATCGCGCAACGCGCTCTTGTACTCGCTGCCCCACTGCGGAAGGTCCTTCGGAAATTCACCAGCGGCAAATCCAATCGGTCCGTAGGGAAAACGCGCGTCGATGCCCCCACCGCCATAGAAGCCCCGCTTCGCGTCGGCCTCATAGAAGTCATGAATGATGCGGCTGGCTACCGGGCCCTTGTACTCGTTGAGTGGATGATCGAACCGGCCAAACGATCCGGAATGGACGTTGAACATGATGTGCCGCCCCACGTTCCCACTGGAGTTCGCGAGCCCCATTGGAAACGCACTCGACGCAGACGACAGCAGCAGTCGGGTGGTCTCGGCACCATTGGCCGCGATGACCACTGCACGAGCGGATTGGCGGCGCTCGTTGCCAAGCTTGTCGCGATAGACGACGCCGGTGGCGCGCCCCTTCGCGTTGGTCTCCACGCGCAACACCGTGGACTCCGTGCGCACTTCGCACCGGCCTGTGGCAATTGCCTTTGGAATCACGGTCACCAGCGACGACGACTTCGCGCCAAACTCACAACCGTAGTACGAGCAGTGCCCGCATGACTTGCACGGCGAACGGCCGTCGTAGGGCTGCGAAAGAATCGCCACCGGCGCCACCTGGGCGTGTAGCCCCATCGCTCGCGCGGCGCGCTCCAGCAGCACCCCCGATGACTTGTTGTGCATCGGCGGCAGCGGATACGGGCGCGAGCGCGGCGGATCGAATGGACCAGGCGTACCAGACACGCCGATTTCCCAATCGACTTTCGTGTAGTAGGGCTCCAGCTCCTCGTACGTGATGGGCCAGTCGGCGAACGCACTCCCACTGATCGGGCCCAACACCGACCGTTCCCGGAAATCGATGGGACGCAACCGCCAGTAGTTGGCGGCGAAGTGCACGCTGCTGCCCCCAACACCGCGACGGTAGGTAAGGGCGCGGCCCGCATTGCGCCTCCACGGATCCTTGTCGGTTTCCCGGAACATCTGGATGGGCTCCGAGCTGGTGTTCAACATCGCACCCTCGCGTTCCACCGCCAGCTCGTCGTGTGTGAACTGGCTCGGTTGCTGCCACGGCCCCTGTTCCATCACCACGACATCGAAGCCATTGGTCGAGAGTTCCTTTGCCAGCACGCCACCAGCGGCACCCGAGCCCACGACGATGAAGTCCACCGTGTCGCTTTGGCCATACGTACGCTGGGTCATGCCGCGGTCCCCGTCCGCGGTTCCGCAGCGAGCGTGCGCGCATCGTACCAGCCGAAAGGCGCGGCGTAGCTCGGCTGGTGATCAATGCCGAGCATGGTCCACCCCGCACCGTTGCGGTTTCCCCCGTACGATGCATCGGCGAAGGTACCGGTGATCACCAATGTCCGCGCTGTCGCGAAGAAGGGTGTGTGTTCGATGCGCCGCATGATGGTGATCTGCTCGTCATTGGAAAGGGTCGCGAATACGGCCGACGCGTGCACCGGCGCAGCGCGTTCGTCGAGATCCGCGAGTCCAGCGCGAATGACGGGCAGGCTGGCGCTGTAGAGCGGCCGGCCAAGTGCGCGATCGACGAAATACACAGCCCCCGCTTCCTCGGCGCCTGGCGTTCCGTCATCCGACGGAATGATCTGCGCGGCAAACGCACGCATCGCGCGACCTTCGTTCCGTGTGAGGTGCGAGTAGCCGCTCTCGCTGCGCGCGCACCCGGCGAGCGTGGAGAGCCACGGCAACTGGAGCGCAATGCCGCCAGCAGCCGCCATTCGGCTCAGGTTGCCGAGGAAGTGGCGGCGGGTAATGTGTTCGGTGGGCATGCCTTGATGAACGCATTTGCACTGACGAAACGGACAGTGCCGCAGCGATGACGAAGGCCCCGCTGGCCGTCGCCGCCATCGGCCGCTAGACTCCGCTCACCACATCACGCGGGAGCCATGGAAGATGATTCGCACCGTCGAGGATTTCCTCACCGTCTGGAAGCAGGAAGCCGCGAGTACAACCAAGCTGTTCGGCGCACTCACGGACGAATCATTGCGGCAGTCGATCAACGACGAACATCGCGACCTCGGCCGCCTCGCCTGGCACATCACTGTCACCATTCGCGAGATGATGGAACGCACGGGACTTCCCGTCGTGGGCCCGGATCCGCATTCCCTCGTACCGGCGTCTGCTGCGGAGATCGTGCACGAGTACGGGCGCTCGGCCGAGTCGCTCTCGTCGGTACTCGGTGCGTGGACTGACGCCACGCTGGATGAAGAGGACAACCTCTACGGCGAGCCGTGGCGGCGCGCGCTCACGCTCCAGATTCTCCTGCTGCACCAGACGCACCATCGCGGGCAGATGACGGTACTCATGCGGCAAGCCGGTCTGTCCGTGCCGGGCATGTATGGTCCGTCAAAGGAAGATTGGAGTAAATTCGGGATGCCGATTCCTGTAGTCTGACGCCGGTCTACAGTGTGGGGTGCTGTCCTGTCCGTTCGAATCGAGAGGTGATCCATGGCCATGTTGAACACGGCAAAGAACGCGAACCTCGAGGCGTTCAAGCTCGTTGCATTGCAGCAGGCGGTTGATGCGGCGGAGACAGCCGCCAAGGACGTGGAGGGGTATCCGGCCGCGCTTACGCCGGTGACGGTCGCGCAGTTCCTGCTGGAGTCGGACTGGGGGCGTCACGGCATGGGTGAAGCCAACAACTATTTCGGCATCAAGGCTCGGCCCGGCGAACCGTCCGTGATGCTCGCCACCACGGAATTCGAGCACGGCAAGCCGGTGCAGGTGCAGCAACCCTTCAGGGCGTATGCGTCCATGGCCGAGTGTTTTGCGGATCATGCGCGGCTCATCTGCAACCGGATGAGCAACGGCAAGAAGATCTACGCCGCGGCGCTGGCAACGCCGGACGATCCCATCGCGTTCGCGAACGCGCTCACGGGAGTATACGCCACCGATCCCGCCTATGGACAGAAGCTCGTGTCCATCATGAGGAGTCGCGGGCTGCTGGAGACATTCGGGTTCCCGGACGGCTGAGCGCAGGCGATATTGGCGCGGCAACAGGCGTTGCTGAAGGTGCGTCTCACGACTTCGCACAGAAGGGAAAAGCATGGAGTTCGATCTCGAGCAGGGGATTGCCGTCCTCGAATGCACGCCACGGGTGCTGCACACCATGCTGGCTACCTTGCCCTCCGCATGGACGGAGGCGACGGAAGGTCCGGATACCTGGAGTCCGTACGTCATCGTGGGTCATCTTCTGCACGGTGAGCGCGACGAATGGATTCCGCGCGTGCGGATCATTCTTGCGCAGGGCGCCAACCGGCGGTTCACACCATACGACCGCTTTGCGCAATTCCGCGAAAACCAGGGCAAGGCACTCGAAACCTTGCTCGCCGAGTTCGCGCAGGTGCGTGCGGAGAACCTCGTCGCACTGCAACAGTGGCGATTGACGGACGCTGAGTTGGCACTCGAGGGCGAACACCCGGAATTCGGCGCCGTCACTCTGCGGCAGTTGCTGTCCACCTGGGTGGCCCACGATCTCGGACATATCGCGCAGACAGCGCGCGTGATGGCGAAGCAGTACCGCGACGCAGTGGGACCGTGGCGCGCGTATCTGCCCGTGATGGAGCGCTAGCGTGACCGCCCCCATCCACAGCCGGCGTGCCTTCCTCTCCACCCTCGGCGCGCTGTCCGCTGCGGGCCTTGCGCCCAGGGATTTGTGGGCCGAGCGCAGCCGCCCCCGGGTGATCACGGGTGAGCGTGTGTTGCGGGGCCTGGCGGGAGCGAGCGATGACTTCGCTTTCGCGCCCGGACTCGTCTATCTCCAGACTGGATCGCTCGGTCCAACCCCTCGTCCGGTGATGGACCGCACGATCGCGGCCTGGAAGGAGCTCGAGCTCGATCCCGTTGACTACGGGTACGGCGCGCACGAGCGCGCCATGGATGACGTGCGCGCGACCGCGGCGGTGTTTCTTGGGTGCAAGACAAATGAGTTGGTGCTCACGAATTGCACCACGGAGGGAATGAACTGGATTGCGCAGGGGCTCACATGGGCCGCGGGCGATCGCGTGCTCACTACTGATCAGGAGCATCCCGGCGGGCGCGCCTGCTGGGATTACGTTGCCCGTCGTCAGGGTGTGATCCTCGACATCGTGCCCATTGCAACCACGGACCACGACACGAAGGCCATCGTGGACCGGTTCGCGCAGCGCATCACGCCGAAGACTCGCGTGTTGTCGTTCTCGCACCTGCTCAGCTCTACTGGCCTTCGGATGCCGGTTGCAGAACTGTCGGCGCTGGCGCGAGCACACGGATGCATCGCCGTGGTGGATGGCGCGCAGGCCGTGGGCGGCATTGCGGTAGACGTGAAGGCGCTCGGCTGTCACGCATACGCCACGAGCGGGCACAAATGGCTGCTCGCGCCCAAGGGGACCGGATTGCTGTACCTGAGCGAGGACCTCGGGAAGACAATCGATCCGATTGCTCTCGAAGGAGGCCGCGCGGCCTACTCCAACTCGTCCGGCGTCACGAGTATCCCGAGCGTGATCGGGTTGGGAGCGGCGATTGCGTATATCTCCGCGGCACGGATCGGTCCCATCGAAGCGCACAATCTCGCCCTGAGGAATCGACTCTACGCGGCACTCCAGGGTGTGCCGAAGCTGCGTGTGGTGAGTGCTCCGCCTGGCGAATTCGCGTCGCCGTTACTGACGTACGTGCTGCCCGATGCCATTGAAAGCGGCGCGTTCCGCAAGCTCCTGCGTGACAAGTACAAGGTGCAGTTGAAAGTGGTGCCGAAGAACTGGCTTAACGGAAACCGTGTCTCCACGCATCTCTTCAATACCGAGCAGGACGTCGACGCGCTCGTTGCGGCGTTGCGGGCGGAACTCGCCTGAACGCGCGCTGACCTTACTCTCTTTCGGTGTCCACGTGGTTCCAACGATTGTGAACAGCAAGGCAGGCAACTGGGTGGATCGCGGCGAACCACCCAATCGCACCCTGCGCCGCGTGCTGGCGTATCTCTTTCATCGGCAGGATCCCGACTACATACCGTGGTTGGAGGAACACGCCAACATCATTCTTGGCATGGTGGCCGCGGATGCCACCGAGGTGCATGTCGCCGGCTATCTCCGCAGTGTGGTGCGCACCGAGGAGATTGAGCTGCGAGAGCCGCTGGAGGCACGTCGCGCGGCGGTGGCGCTCTGGCACATTGCCAAGGCGGCCCTCGTACGTGATTTCGCCGAGCGCGTGCTGCGTGGCGAGATCCCGGTGAACGAGCCCACCCCAGATTCGTTCAGCCATTGGATGGCGAGCCGCCTCCTCTCGCCGGAGGAACTCGCGCGCTTCGAGGCCGAAGGCGAGAGTTCGGACGCGTAGCACCGGCCGCCATCACCATGACCCGAGTTGCTCTTTGCAGCATGACCGCGTGAAGCGCCAAAACCAGCAGGGTCTTGCCGCACAACTACTCGCCGCGGCGCTCATGGGCGCTGTGGCCTTTGCGCTGGTGTTCGTCATCACCGGTGCGCCAGGCCCCGGTCTCGATCCGGACGCTCTCCAATACATGGGGGCGGCGCAGGCGGTGGCGATGCACGGTCAGTATCGCGTACCCAAGGCCAAGTGGACCAGCCCGGACAGCACGGAGGCGCTCGCGCATTTTCCGCCCGGGTACCCCACGGCGTTGGCCCTCCCTGTTCGCCTCGGAATGACGCCGACGCAGGCAGCACGGTTGGTGCAGGCCACGTCGGCATTCGTCACCATCGCCACGGTCGTATTCCTGGTGAGCGCCGCCGCCACCCCCATGGCCGCCATCCTGCTCACCTTCGCGTTGTTCGCGATGACGTCCATGCACGAAGTGCATGTGTCCGTGTTGAGCGAGCCGCTCTACCTGGCGTGCATGATGCTCGCATTGGCCGCCATGGTTCATGCGCCCGAGCGCCCACTGCGCTCGGGGATTCCCGCTGCCATCGGCGTGATGACGCGATATGCGGGGGCCTCGATTGTCGGCGCCGCTGCGCTCTGGCAACTCATGCAGAACGGAAGCTGGTTCGATCGCGCACGACGAGCGACGATGGCGCTCCTGCCGGCGCTCGTGTTGCAAGGTGCCTGGATCGTTCGGACGCGGATGGCGGCAGGGCCCGGCGAAATCCGCAAGGTCGCCTTCTACGGAGAACTCGGCCCCACCATTGCGCAGGGACTGGCCACATTCACGGCATGGCTCATCCCCGACGCGGGCGCACTACGCGATCCCATTCCGCATCGCGGTGCCTTGGCGGCAATTGCCGGTACGGCGCTGCTGATGCTCGTGCTCATTGGCACGTGGCGTATTGCAACTGCCGCGCGCCGAGCGGCGCCGCGCGTGGGTTCATTCGTTGGACGATCGGCGCTGGAGCGCGACGATGCGCGCGAACTCATGGCGTGGCGGCTGATGACTGCCAGCACCCTGCTCGTCGTGTGCTACCTGGGCATGGTGATGGCCTCGCGCATGTTCGCCGATCCGGAAATTCCGCTGGATGAACGCATCCTCTCGCCCGCACTCCTCCTGTTGGCGATCATCGGCACCGTTGGGCTCGCACGCTGGTGGCGTGGCACTCACCTGAGGGTCGCGCGCCTGGTCGTGGGCGCCGCGCTGCTCACATGGTGGCTCGGCTCCGCCGCCGCCACTCTTGCCGAGGCGCGCTATGCGCTGACCTGGGGTTCGGACTTTGCCGGAAAGCAATGGCACGACAGTGAGCTGCTGGCGTGGGCGCGCGCCGATGGTGCCCACACCCCCCTCTACAGCAACTGGCCGGCAGTTGTGTACTTCTATCTGCACCGTCCGTCGCACGAACTGCCCATGAGCATGGACAGCGATTCCACCACGCTCCAGGCGTTTGCCGATACAGTCCGGGTACACAATGGCCGCGTGCTGCTGTTCGGCGTACAGACCGGCGAATTCACGCCGAGTGAAATGTTGGTGCGGCTGCCGGGATTCAAGGAAGTGGCTCGCCTTGCGGACGGAGTGGTCCTGGGGCCCGACGTGCCCGTTCCTCCGCAACCGTAGAGGCACGTTCAGGAGGGGCGCGTTCAGGTCCAGTGCTGTTCAGCAAACAAAGGCACAGGTACTTGAACCACAGAGGGCACAGAGGGCACGGAGCGTCCGTCGAAAGCCTGCGGTGTTTGGTTTCCTCTGTGTTCCTCAGTGCCCTCTGTGGTTCAACTCGAGGGCAGAACGGTATTCCGCTCGCCCTCACTGGTCGACGTGCACTCCCACGCGCAGTCCATGTTCGTTCATCGGCCCGGGCCGCACGAAGAAATCGGCGTAGTGCCCATCACGGCTCATGCGAATGGTGTGCAGCAGTGCCACACCACCATAGATCAACGAGATGTCGGTCTTGGTGAGCGACGACGTCCGCGCCATGAAATCCACGTCACTCACCGAGGCCGTGCGTCCGATCGTGATGTAGAACAGCGCCGTGGCGATGCCACTGGCGAGCACACCGCGCTCGAAGGGCGCACCGCGCTGATGCGGCACATCGAGAACGGCCTCGTCAATAGCCGCCTGAACGTTCAACCCCATGCTGGAAAACAGGAACTGCTTGTGCGGGTCCGTCTGCGCATTGATGCCCGAGTACACGGTGGGACGACCCTTGTCGAACCCGAAGGTGGGATGTGCGCCAAGGGCGAGCGATGTGCCGATGTGGGCGCCCTCATGCGCCAGAAGGCTCGCGGCAAAGCCGGCGGCGAAGTCGCGCCAGTAGTGCGGTGCGGGGGAGGCCACGCTGTCGGGAGACGTCTGGGCGGTGAGCGACGGAGCCAACACAACCGCGGCGAGCATGGCCTGGGCGGTAGATCGCAGGAAGCGCATGGCCGAAATTTACACCGGCCCACACCGGCACATGAGGGCGAGCCTTTCACTGTGCCGCGCCGGTGTGATATCATCCATCATACGCCACTCACCCCTTCTCCCGGGCAATGACTTCCAGGCTCTCCGATCTCGAGATTCAGCGCGCCTTCGGAACACTCACCGGGTGGTCGCGCCGTGGTGACGTCCTCACGAAGACCTACGCCTTTCCCACCTTCGCGCTGGGCATCGCATTCGTGCAGCGAGTGGCCGTGGCCGCCGACGCCATGGATCACCACCCGGACATCGACATCCGATATACGAAGATCACCTGCACGCTCTCCACGCACGACGCCGGCGGCATCACGGCCAATGACCTGACATTGGCCGCGACGATGGAAACGCTCCTCGCCGGCTAGCCCTTACCGGCGGCGGCCGCCGCCCAGCAGGCTGACGATGGCGAGGAACATGTTGAGCAGGTCGAGATAGATGTTCACCGCCGCCGGCACGTAGTCGT
>JBDUCM010000310.1:0-3513 GCA_040003455.1 bacterium | reverse complement strand
CACGCGCCATCGCGACCCCGACGGCAGTTCTGCTTCCTTGTCTACTCAAGAGAAGTCATGCTCGCGGCACCCCCCAAGGAAGTCTTCCAACGCTTCAGCTCTCCTGCAAGGAATCAAATAGATGCGAGCGGAGCCAGCTACCGCAACTCCTTGTTGGCAGCAGCGCACGTTGGGCAGCAACGTGAGGGCTCTACGAGTTGCCGCGCTTGGGGATGTACTGCACGTCCGGAACGTCGGCAAAAGCCCTGCGCAGTTGCACAGCGTACCGCCTTGCCTTTGACTGCAGCAACGTTCGCTATGCCGCACTTGACGCGCGGATCTGTGTTGTACAGATTTCCTGTACAACATCGGAGCACGGCAAATGGCGACAAAAACGAGCTATAGCCACGCGCGCGAGAATTTGGCGTCGCTGTGGGATGAAGTCGAGGATTCCCGCGAGGCCGCCGTCATCCAGCGCCGCGGTCATGAAGACATGGCGCTGATTCCGGCCGAGGAGCTGTCGAGCCTGCGGGAAACGGCGTACCTGCTGCGATCGCCGGAGAACGCGGTGCGGTTGCTGGCGGCCCTCACGCGGGCTCGTCGCGGGAAGAAGAAGGCGACCGATCTCGCGGCGCTGCGGAAGACGCTGGAACGGACGCCCTGAGCGCGCGCGCGAAACGCGCCCGGTATGCGGTCGTCCAGGATGAATGTCTGGACGATTTGCGTTATTGGGTGGACACGAATCGCAAGACCGCGTTGCGCGTGTTGGATTTGATGGAAGCGGTTCTGCGGGATCCCACGGAGGGTATCGGTAAACCGGAGCCGCTGAAATACTTCGGCGGCAATGTGTGGTCGCGCCGCATCAACGAAGCCGATCGCCTGGTCTACGAAATCTTTGCCGATCGCATTGAATTCTTGCAAGCCCGATACCACTACGGATGATCGGAAGTGCGGCATAACCGCATCAACTCTGCTGCGAGGGCACTAAACAAGAGCGAGCGAAGCGAGCAATCAATAGCACCCTCATCTGCATCAGCCCACGTTGGGCCGAGCGCGCACCGTTACGCCGCCCTACTCGCCCATGGTTTGATACGACGGAGCACTGGCGCCAGTGCTTTCGCCGCGACTTCCGTGTCATGCGCCACCTGCGCGCGCAGCCAGTAGCCGTTTGAAAGGCTTGATGCTGAAGGTCCCTCGACGAGCATGTTGCCAACGCGCGCGACGCGATGCCGAAAAGCGATGTATGGATTCAATCGGATGTCTATGTCTGCGCGCGGATTGCCCGTTTCACATTCCGTGGTTCCGAAGCTTCAGCCGATGCCCCACGTCGACGATCGCCGCGATCAGCGGCTGTAGCTCGCGACCGAGGTCGGTGAGGGCGTATTCGACCGTTGGCGGCGAAGTAGGCATGACATGTCGTGAGAGTACCCCCACCCGCTCCAATTCCATCAGTCGAGTCGACAGCACCTTCGCGGAGATCCCGTTCACGTCGCGCTTGAGTTCACTGAACCGGCGCGGCGTGTCGCGGAGGTACCAGATGATGTGCGGCTTCCACGCCCCGCCAATGACCTGCATGCACGCCGTCAGCGGACAAACGGCGGGAGGCGGGGACACTCTGTTCTTGCGCATCGGGACTGACATGCTTCGCTCCAGTTACCGGCAGGTAACTCAATTCTTCGGACAGGCGCTGGTAGTGGTTACCAAAGGTAACCAGATTGCGCTCGTAACGGCAGCCGCATCGATGCGCGCTGCGCATCCGCCAACACGAGGAGTCGATTCATGGCGAAGGTCGCAATTGTTTACCACAGCGGGTACGGCCACACGAGGGTTCAGGCCGAAGCGGTGCACCGCGGGGCAGCCCGCGTGAAGGGTGTGGACGCTCTCCTGATTCCGATCGAGGAGTACGAGGCGCACTGGGAGTCGCTCGACAACGCGGATGCGATCGTGATGGGAGCGCCGACGTACATGGCCGGCGCATCGGCGCAGTTCAAGGCGTTCCTCGACGCCACCTCATCGCGGTGGGCCGAGCAGCGTTGGAAAGACAAGCTCGCCGCCGGCTTCACCAACTCGGCTGGCTACAACGGGGACAAGCTCAACACCCTCCAGCAGTTCAACCTCTTTGCGATGCAGCACGGGATGATCTGGGTCGGACTCGGCCTGCTGCCAGGCAATCACACGAGCCAAGGGTCACCGGAGGACCTGAACCGGCTCGCGGGCTTCCTCGGTGCCATGGCCCAGTCGAATGCGGATCAGCCGGCGGAACTGGTCCCGCCCCTTTCCGATCGGGCGACGGCGGAGCATCTGGGCCATCGCGTGGCCGAGGCGGCGCTCAAGTGGCGTGCCGGCACGCAGTCGCAGCGCGGTCGCATCGAGAGCGATGCGCGCGTGGGTGTTGGGGCATAGGATGGTCACCTCGTATGAGGCCATCGCACAGGTGATGTCCATGTACTTCGAGGGTCTGTACCACAGCGATTCGTCACGGCTGGCCACCGTGTTCCACGCACGAGCGCACTACGTGTGCCCGACCGAGGATGCGCTGGTCTATCGGACGATAGCCGAGTACCTCCCCATCGTCGACGCACGGCCGTCGCCGGCGAGCCGTGGCGAACTGCGACACGACCGAATCGTCTCGATCGAATTCGGCGGTCCGGCGCTCGCGTTCGTGCGGGCCGAATGTTCGATCGGTCCCAGGTTCTTTACCGACTTTCTGACACTCATCCACACCGACGGTCGCTGGCAGATCATTTCCAAGGTATTCCACTTCGACCTCCGTTCCTGACGGGCAGGGGTCGATCCCGAATCGAGCACACCACTTACCACCACACCGATGCCGTACATCAACATCAAGATTACGCGGGAAGGCGCGACGCGGGAGCAGAAGGCGGAACTGATCGGTGGAGTGACCGAACTCATGGTGCGCGTCCTCGGCAAGAATCCGGCGACCACGTTCGTGGTCATCAACGAGGTCGAGATGGAAGACTGGGGGGTCGGCGGCGTGCCGGTCAGGGCGTTCCGCGCGCAACAGACGCGAACGAAGTAGGGCGGATTGGAGAACGAATCAGCCCCGTTGTGCATGGCGCACGCTCTTGCGGCTGAGTCCGAAGAGGAAGCCGACGGCGAATCCGACGAGTGTCCAATTCAGGACGAAGAGGACCAAGGCGCCAAGGCGCGTTAAGGGGCCGCCTTCCAAGAGGTGGTAGAGCAGAGCCGCAGTCACCGTGGACAGCGGCTTTGCCCATGCGAGGAACGTGAACAGCTGCCCGCGGGACAAGCCGGAGTCTGTCCAAGCGCTGCCAAAGTAGAACGCCGCGGCGCAACTGACGAGCAACGCGATGGCAGCGGAACGATAGCCACTGCGGAGCAAGCCAGGGTTCGGGCGGCGGCCAGGAGTCATCTCTCGGTCTCTCATCGTACCGGTCTTTTGTTGCGACAACGCTTCAGCTCTGCTGCAAGGAATCAAACAAAGTGCGCGCGAAGCGCGCTACCGTGAACCACGGTGGCGCTACGCGGACTGGAGATCCTCCTCGCACGGCG
>JBDUCM010000309.1:0-3522 GCA_040003455.1 bacterium | reverse complement strand
TCGGCGCGGCATCCCGATAGCGACGCTCGGACACCGCTCCGCGGCCGGGCGGCGGTGTGCACATCGCCACGAACAACAACACGGGTAGGGAGAAGACCCGACAGCACCGCCCGGCGTTTCGAAGTGTGGCCTATTTGCCGCGGAAGCCACGCAAGCCCCGTGGCTCGCGGTCGTCACGCAGGTTCGATACCGCCTCGCTCAGAACAGAGCCACTCGACTTGCGTAGGCGCGCGAGGGCTACCCCCGTTTCTCCATGCCTGCAAACCTTTCTCGTCACCGACCCACTGGGCCGTCCCATCCTTTATTGGCTGGAGCGAGCTGCTCGAATGGTTCTTGAGATTTGTCCAATACCCGTAGAACCATGTCGTGCGACCGTCGCGATTGCCCCATGCGGCCTGACGACTCTTTGGTTCCGGCATGACGTACGTCCAGCCGGCGTGCTTGAGATCCAGCGCCGTCTGTGTAGTGGCCTTGTCCGCACTGCATCGGCATGAGCGGAGTTCGGAATGACTGCCGGTAGCCACGCCGGACTGCGCGGTCGCATTCTGACTCGCGGGCCCAGAGGCAAACATCAGCAGCGCCAACGCTGCCACTTTCAGAGTTCGCATCGTCGCGCCTCGCAAGAATTAGAGTCCAGCCTGCCAACGCGGGGAGTATGCATCCGCGCGTGACCGAGTGTGAGTAGCGCAGGGCGTAGCCCGGAGGCGAGCGGACGTCAGAACTACACGTCGCGCGACCGCGCCAGATGCGCCCGCACATCCTCGATGCTGGCAAACCATAGGTTTGGCTCGAGGCGGATGTACGAGGTAGGTAGCCTCCAGAATGCTCGGCGAGTCAGCCGGCGCGTATCGTGCCGCTCGCCGCGCGCACGAGTGCGTGACATACTTCCCGCACGCCGATTGAAATTCCCTGTCCAGATCCGCCTCGCGATACTGTCCGATCCCCCACCTCAGCCAATCCTCCCATGCCCAAAGCCGCAACGACCATCAGTCCCGTCGACGAACGCCTCGAAGCCCTCGTCGCGAAGTTCGGTATCACCACACGCCAACTTCGCTCGACGAAGATCACGCCGATCAGCAACGCGGCGCGCGCAAAGCTGTTAGGTATCCCTGCGGCCGCTATCACCGTCGTCGCGGCGCCGATCGTGTTGAGTCCGGCCAAACCGATCAAGGGCACGAGTGATCTCACGATCTTTTCGACGATGATGGTCGATCCCACGTGGCCCGCGGCGTCGGGGCAGGCGCTCTTCAGCTCCGCATACCCCAGCGCCGTTGATCCGGGCGCACAGGTTGCCTTCAACCGGATCAAGAAGGGCAAGAACCACCTGGTCGAGTTCTATGTCACGTTGAACATGAACACGGCGTACAAGTTCCGCGTCTTCACGTATCCGTTAGGCGATTTCGTCGACGTCACCATCCAGGGCCCCAAGTCGACGGTCATCACCGCGCTCGCGCCGCCGGTCGATCAGATCGCCGGCACCCTCGAGTTGGGTGCCTCCATTCAGCAGCGGAACACGGTCGCCGACAACGCCGGGTGGAGTCTGCAGTCGGTGCAGATCAATACGATCGGGTAGCCCGCCGGTGGAGGGTGACGGTCCCGGTCGCGCGGCACTCACTGCGGCGACCGGGCGGTCACCTCATGTCGGGGCGCCAAGTCGAGCACCCAGACCATGGTCATCGCCCGGACGGAGCCGTCCGCCGCCAGGCGGCCGGGCAGTTCTGCATTGGGCACCGCGCCAAGGCATCGGAAACCGAGGCGGCGGGGGATGCCGTCACTCGCCGGATTCGCGGGATCGTGACAGACCACCACAGACCGCGCGCCGAGTCGAGTACATGCGAGTTCGATAAGGCCGGCGGTCGCCTCGGTGGCGTATCCATGACCGGTCGCATCGGCCCGCAGCCAGTAGCCGGTCTCCACGGCATCGGGCCCCACCACCGCAGCAAGCGCAGGCTCGGCCGGCTCGAGGCCCGCGCCGCCAAGTACCCGCTGCTCTGTTTCATCGAAGATGGTGAATGCCCACGCCTCTCCGCTGTCGAACGCCGCTGCAAAGCCGGCGAGCCGTCGGGCGAGCACCGCAACCGGTGTCGGTTCTGCTTGCGCCCACGCCACCGACGCACGGAGATGCGCGAGGCTGGTATCGATTGCATCCCGAATCAGCGGCGCGTCCGTCGAGTCTTGACGGCGGAGCACGAGACGAGGAGTGCGAATCACAGGTGGGAGCGAACGGCTTGGAGGCACAGTCGATGTCTACTGATTCTGCGACGATGCATATCGCCGTCGAACGCTTTGGCGAAGCCGTAACAGGATCATATAGAAGTGCGTGCGGAACGCGCACCCCCAATGGCCTCGTTATCAATTTCGGCGTTCCTTGGCTGACCGGCCGCCATCGCCCTCACGCCGTCGGAGCTGGAGAGCAGATCGGGATCAGCGCGCCGCGCCAAACGAAGCGAAGCGCCTGCGGAGATCGCGCCGAGCGCGCCATAGACCCCGCCAAACAGGATGGCTTGGCGAAGCGCTGCCGCAAGGTTGTGAATTGCGGGGAGCTGTCGAGCGAACTCCGGCGCGACAATTGGCACGAGTGGAAGGACCAGAAGCGGAAAGGCCGCGCCCCCGATTGCCCCCCAACTGATGACGCGGCGCATGGAGAGGGTATCGAGCGAGGACCGTCGACGCTCCGCCAGGCCAAGGGTGAGCGCAAAGACCGACCCTCCAATCGCGCCGATGAGGCTCCAATTCAGGAACGCGTATACGACGACGGTCAGCAGGTTGAACGGCAGTCCATCGTCTCGGTGCATTTCGAGCCAGCCAATCCAGGCAAGTCCTGGAACAGACCACGCTGCACCCCAAAGGGCGGCGGTACTGAGGAGCGCCCGAGCGCGTCGACTGATTTTCATGATGCCTCTTGGAACAGTGTGGCACCTACGCCCGACTTCTACTGAGGGAATCGAATCAATGTGAGCGCAGCGACGTTCCGAAACGTCTCGTCAGTCGCAACCCGCTAGAGTGCCGCAGCGACGGAGGTCGCCGCGTTGCCCGTCTGGGAGAACAGCGCAGACGTATCTGGATGCCGCAGGACGTACAATTCCCAGATGGTGAGCAGGATATTCCCGACGGCGTAGGCGCCGATCGCAGCTCGAGGCACACTATCGATCGGTAGTTCCCACACCGTCACCTCTAAATGTGGCGAGAGTCCGAAGGCCAGGAACAGAAGGAGCACGCCGGTCACAACGAGGCCCAACCAACAGACGACTATCGCCCATCGGTACCAGGTCGGATCGCGCCGCCGCAGCCCGATGCCAATCAACAGATTCAGCACGCCGAGATTGATTGGGCCACTCGCGTGATAGACGTGCACAATGGTCGCAACGAGGGCGATGCCGCCATAGATCAAAAAGATGTATGCGACGGTCGCCAGTGGTCGTGCTCCGCCATGCCTCATCAGTCCCCCGATCATGTGGCGCCCTAACGATGATGTAGAAAACCGTATTCAATCTTGTCGTCGGCCGCGCCGATCGCAATCAC
>JBDUCM010000044.1:0-36568 GCA_040003455.1 bacterium | reverse complement strand
GCCTATATTTCCTCCAATGAAGCCTTATGAGCGGCTCGGGGAGGCGCGAACGCCGAATGGGACGCTTCTCGCCCTGTATCGGCACGACGGTGCGTATCTCATTCGCGCCGATGGCGTGGAACTCATGTCCACGCGTCGGCACCTGTCCGAGGATCGGCTTGCGGAAGTTGCCTGCGCTCAGCTACGGGATGCGCCGCAAGTACGCGTGCTGATTGGCGGGCTGGGGTTAGGGTTCACGCTACGAGCTGCGCTCCAGTATTTGGGCGAGGATGCCGAGGTGGTGGTGGCGGAGTTCCTGGCCGAGGTGATCGCATGGAATGCGAATCCGTCGTACGCCCTATCGGTGGACGCGCTCGGTGACCGGCGCGTGCGTATGGTGCAGGACGATGTGATCAACGTGCTTCGCGACCACCCGGGGGCGTTCGATGCGATCATGCTCGACACTGACAACGGGCCCGATGGCATGCTCATGTCGGAGAACGCGCGTCTCTACGCTGCGCGCGGCCTCCAAGTGACCGTCACCGCGTTGCGCGATGGTGGGCGCATCGTGTATTGGTCCGTCGGTGACGACCCCAAGTTCGCGCGTGCACTACGTGGCGCGAATCTGGAGGTTGAAACGGTGCGCGTGCGGGCCCACGACACGGCCGGGCCCATGCACACGCTTTACGTGGCGACGCCCCGTTGGTGACGTCGCGAGTGCCTGCCCGCAACGTCCGCGGCGCTACCGGTCGGCACGCAGCCCCGATTGCGTCAGACGTTACGCTTGTTCGTGATCAACCGAACGAGCCAGACAAGGACGACGGCGCCGAGGGTCGCGACGACGATTGAGCCGAGGAGCCCGCCGCCGGTGCCGACACCGAGTGCGTTGAATATCAGGCTGCCGATTACGCCGCCAACGAGTCCAAGCACGAGATCCATGAGGATGCCATAGCCCGATCCCTTCATGATCTTGCCTGCGAGGAATCCGGCGATGATGCCAACGATGATGGTCCACAACATGTGAGTGCCCCGATAGAGTGAGTCGAGCTCGCTGCGGCCCATCAAAGGCAAATGTCAGACCGTCACGCCGTCAACGGCGCGCGCACATAGTCGAGGCCAACAACGCCGCTCGGATACGGCGTCGCTGATTTCAGGCTGAACGTCGAGTGCACGCCATCTGGAAGAAGGCGCTTGCCGCTTCCCAACGTGATGGGGTAGAGAAGCAGGTGCAGTTCGTCAACGAGGTCATTCGCCATGAGGGCGTGCACCAGTTGACTGCTACCGTCGGTCATGATGGTCTTTCCTGGCTGCGCCTTGAGTGCGCGCACCGACTCGATCACGTTGTCGCTGATGATCGTGGTGTCGCGCCACAGGGGCTTCTTCAGCGTCCGTGACACGACGTACTTCTTCGGTGCGTTCATCATATCGCCGAACATGTCACCTGCCGGCATCGGTTCGAAGGCACCGGCGTGGCCTTCATAGGTGCGGCGACCGAGCAGAAATGCGTCCACGTCCTTCATGCGTGCGCCGAAGCTGGATCCGATGTCATCGTGCCAAAAGGGGACTGTCCAGCCGCCGTGCTCAAAGCCGCCATCTCGATCCTCGTCCTTGCCTCCGGGCGCCTGCATCACACCGTCGAGCGTGACGAACTCGGATACAATGAGCTTTCTCATACGAGCCCTCCGTTTATGGTCTGAATAGTTGGACCGTCTGCGCAGCAGGGTGTTCTCGAGCGCGACGGCGAGTCAGGTCTCATCCAAAGGTCGAACGGGGGTGGTCCGGATCGACACTGGAAAGGCGGTACGATACCTTACGGCCGTGTCCGCTGAAATACGCTTCCGAGCGGCCCAGTCTGTGCACTTCGCTTCCCAATGGAATGACAGCCTTGCTCCTACCGCCCAGCTTGCGCTAGCTCACCGACAATCACGACGTGCGCCGAAACTCCGACATCCTGGCCGCCGCGAAGGCCGTGCTCGAGGGAAACTGGCGCGAAGGCCGCAACGATTGCGGCGTCGAGTTCGGGTATACCTGTCCAGATGCCGCGAAGTATCCCGATCAGTTCTTCTGGGATTCGTGCTTCCACGCCCTGGCCTGGAGCCGCTTCGATCCCATCCGTGCGATGCGCGAGCTGCGCACTTTGGCCGCGGCGCAGCTGCCGTCCGGGATGATCGGGCACACCATCTTCTGGAACGGCCCGTGTCGGCTCTCGCGCGCGTTCACGTACAATCTGCTCGAACTCGGAGCGTCGCAGACGGCCACAATCCAACCGCCGCTCCTCGCATGGGTGTGGGCCGAGGTTGCGGAGCGTGCCGGCGACGCGGGTTTCGCCGAGGAAGGATGCGCGGCAATGACGCGCTTTCACGAGCGGCTCGACAGTGATCGTGCCGACGCCGACGGATTGCTCGGGATTCTCCAACCTGACGAATCCGGCCTTGACGCTACGCCGGCATACGATGCGGTGTTGGGATGGCGCGCGCACCCCAAGCCTGGGTTCCTCGCTCTACAGCAATTCAATCGCCGGCGGCGGTTCGACTATCGCCGCGTGGTTGCCGACGGCGGCTTTCACGCCACCGACGTCCTTGTCAACACCGCGTGGATACTCGGTTGGGAAGGTCTCGCCCGGCTGGGGGCCGCGGGCGCCGCGACTCGCGCGGAGCAGTTGACTGCGGCATTGGTAAGACGACTCTTCGACGCCAGACGGGGATGCTTTTTCGCTGAAGGCCCGGCAGGCGAGCAACTAGGCGCGAGCACATGGGCGGGGCTCGCCCCGCTCGCACTTGCGCACCTGCCAGTGGACATTTGCCAACGACTGGTGGACGAACACCTGTTGAGTCCCGAACGGTTCTGGCTATCGTATCCGATCCCCAGCACCGCCGCCACGGAGCCGACGTTTATTCCCGGCGAGGTTCGCTACCTGTGGATGGATCGCTACTGGCGCGGCCCCACGTGGCTCTTCTCCACCTGGTTCATCCTGCGCGGATTGCTGCGGCTCGGCAACGAGAAGGAGGCGGAGCATCTGGTGGACCGGACGGCGGATCTCGTGAGGCGGTCAGGCTTCCGTGAATATTTCAATCCCATCACGGGTGCGGGTATGGGAGCGAAGCAGTTTGGCGTCTCCGCAATTGTGGGCGAGTGCCTGGCGCTCGCGGATGAGGCCTTTGTCGCTCGGCGTGCGATCGCGTAGTTGCGGCGCCTAGTCGACCCCGTGCAGCTGCGCGTGCATCCTTCGCGAGACCTTGCTCGGCACCTTTCGCGAAGCTGACAAACGTAGTCAGGAAATAGCCCGCGGCGTTCGCTGTCTCCATCCTTGTACCAACGCGTTACGCGTCCGTCGTGGCGCGAATGCGTGTTCGTCATGTGCGCGGCCGAGGTTGATCGCTTCTTCCCGATCACCTCTGCGCAGGATGCCGCGCCATGCCAAAGCATATCGGTCGAACGTCGCGCGTTCGTACCCATCACATTCGCCGATTGGTCTTGTTCGCGGGCGCCATCGCGTGCGCGCCGTTCCCCTATTCTGCACGTGCACAGGACAGCACTGGAACAATACGCGGCCGCGTAACGCTGGCCGACGGCAAAGCTGCACCGGGGGTCGCTGTATTGTTGGCGAATACGCGTGTTGGAGCGAGCACCGACGACAACGGGACCTATAGAATCGGCGGCGTAACGGCCGGACGTCACACAATGCTTTTCCGTCGCGTGGGCCTGGCCACGGACTCAGTGACCATCCTTGTCTCGGCGCGAACGACGGCGGTTCAAGACATGGTTCTGCGAGGCCAAGCACAGACGCTTGGCCGAGTGTTGATCAGTGCATCGCCGAGAATGAACGAGTCGAAGGAACAGGGGCTCGATCGGCGAAAAGCCGCGGACAACATCGTGAGCGTGCTGTCGGGTGACGACATTCGCGCGCTCCCCAATGCGAACGCTGCCGAGGCCGTTGCACGCATTCCTGGTATCTCGACGGAGCGCGACGAAGGCGAGGGGAAGTTCGTACAGATCCGGGGCACGGAGCCAAGGCTCTCGAACGTGCTGGTGAACGGGGTGCACATTCCCGGTACACAGACGGGATCGCGCGTTGCCAAGCTCGATGATGTACCGACGGATATCCTGGGCGCCATCGAGGTGACGAAGACGCTGACGGCGAACCAGGATGCCGACGCGATTGGCGGGACGGTGAATCTCATCTCGAAGACGCCTGAAGGCGCACCGCGCGGCTACTTCGCGGGCCAGTATGGCCAGGCGACGCTGCTCAATCGTACGCAGGGACAGGGCAGTCTCACGTACGGCGGCCGAGTCGGGGAGAACCGCCGTCTGGGTTTTTTGGTAGGCGGCACGTATGACCACAACAATCGCGGAATCAACGATCTCGAGCTCGCATGGGATGTGAACCAGAAGGGTGCGCCAATTCCCGTCGAATGGGATCAGCGCGACTACGTCTATGATCGCACGCGTTTCGGCGCGAACGCGACGATGGACTATCATTTCGACGACGGCTCCACGATGTACGTGCGTGGCCTGTGGAGCAAGTTCCAAAACTTCGGAAAGGTGTACCGATATGACCTCGCGTCGGGTGGAGACTCGGCGCAAGCATCGTCTGGTACAGGCGGCATTGGCACGAACGCGGACCTCGTCCGGTCGATCTCCAATCGCACGCCGGTGGAGCAGTTGTTCGGCATGTCGGCGGGAGGAAAGAAGATGATGGGCGCCACGGAGCTGAACTACGCGGCGAACTTCTCCGGCACTCGCTCGGCCTCGTCGGACTATCGCGGCACCAACTTCACCGCGAGTGGCGTGAATTTCCGCTATGACGGCGCCAACCGGAACTATCCCAGCTACAGCTATCTCTCCAGCGCGGATCAGGCGTTGGCCACGACGCCGACGAACTTTGCGCTGGCAACGTATTCGTCAACGGCAGGCCGCACGAGTGACAATGAACTCGGCGGACAGGTCGATGCCACAACGCGCTATGCATTGGGGGAGGCCGCGGGCCGGTTTCAATACGGCGTGAAGTACCGCGATGAATCGCGCGACAACATCAACCTGAACCGCAGCTTTGCCGCGATGTCGCCGCTGGCACTCAACCAGTTCATTGCGCCGTTCAGCGATCCATCCTTCTATCAACAGTTGGCGACGGGCTACGTGATTGGTGCCGTACCGGACCATGGCACGACGTCGACGTTCGAGAACACCAACCCCTCCATGTTCAAGGAGACTACGAAACCGATCAGCGATTCACTGTCGAACTTCACCGGCGGTGAGAAGGTGTCAGCGGCGTACGCGATGAACACGATGGATCTCGGGCGGTTGCGCATCAACACGGGCCTGCGGATGGAACGCACGGCAGTGAACTTCAGCGGGAATGTGGCGACGACGCCGGGCGACGCGACGGGCAAGGCGACCGGACCGGCCACCCTTCGCCGAGTGAACGGCTCGCAGAACTACACGGACCTGTTTCCGAGCGTGCAGTTGCGGTACGAGGTGGATACAGCGTCCAATGTGCGCTTCGCCGTGACGCGCGGGATTGCGCGCGCGAACTATTCGGACCTTGCGCCGCATCTCACCGGTGAAGTGTGCCCGAGTTGCGCGTTGAAGTTCAGCAATCTGAGCGCCGGCAATCCCGACCTCAAGCCGCAACATGCGTGGAGTGTGGACGCCCTTGGCGAGCACTTCATTTCCTCCACTGGAGTCATTTCGGCGGGAGTCTTTTACAAGAACGTCACCGACTTCATTTACAAGCGGCAGTTCATCTACAGTGGACCGGCGACGGAATTTGCGGGCTATTACGGGACGCAGCCGCAGAATGGGGGGAGCGGCTCACTTGTCGGCGCGGAGCTGGACTATTCTCAGCGGCTGCAGTTCCTGCCGGGCGTGTGGTCCGGTTTCGGTTTCGACGTGAACTGGACGCAGGTGGATTCAAAGGCGCAGTTGCTCGCAGACACCGCGAAGAGCGCGTCGACGCTGGGAAGCCCGACGGTGCGGAATGCGCCGCTGCCGAGGCAAGCGAAGAGCATTGGCAATTTTGCGCTGACATATGACGGCAACCTGGTGTCGGCACGTGCGGCGTGGCAGTACCAGGGGGCGAGCATCTATGGATATGGCGATGGGTCGCCAACTCCATCGGGGGACAACTATGTGTTCCCACACTCGCAACTCGATGCGTCGGTGACGCTGAACATGACGCGCGATGTGTCCGTGCAGCTCCAGGGACTGAACCTCAATAACGCCGTGTTCGGTTTTTATAACGGCACGCCGGGGAATGAGTATTCGGCGCAGCGTGAATACTACGGACGGAGTTTGATCATGGCGGTGAAGTACGGGTTCGGGGCGTTGCCAGGCAGCAGGTAGCGCGGGTCTCGTTCGAGCGGTGGCGGGATGTGAAGCCACCGCTTTCTTGCGCACCGTATTCGTCGCCATCATGTTGTCGTCGGCCGAGGTGCGCTTGCGTTTGAGTTGCGCTTGACCTGAGCAGCATCGCCAGTCAACCGCACCCTGACCCTATGCCCAGTCCGTATCGACTGACGTTTGTGACCACCCTTTGGAAATACCCAGGAAAAGGCGGGTGGGTGTTCGCGATCGTGCCGGACGAATATGCGCCGCCGGTGACACATGCATGGGGCCGCACTCCGTTGCGCGCGACGGTGGACGGCCACGTGTGGGATACAAGCGTCTGGCATGGCAAGGACGGGCGGACCCTGCTGGCGGTGCCCAAGAGGGTGCGCGGGAGCAAGGGAGATGGCGATCAGGTGGAGGTCTGCCTGGAATTCGCCATCCTGTGACCGGGAACGGCGTGTCATCAAGCTGTCAGGCTGGCTGACTACGGTTCAGGTCATGACGACTGGCGTGGGCCGGTCCTCCCTCCCCTGTCGGAGATGGCTTGAGAGTTCTCATCCGTATCATCGCCTTGGCGATGGTTGTCCTTTTTGCTGCAGCCGTTTCCGGCCGGGCGCAGGCGGCGCCCTCCGGCGACATTCGGGGCCGCGTGGTGCATGCCGCGGCCGGTACCTCCCTCCCGGGCATCGCCATTGAGGTCAGCGCGCCGGGTTCGCAGGCAACGCTTGGGCGCGCCATCTCCGGTGCCGACGGCACGTTCAGAATTGCCGCGCTCAAGCCCGGCCGCTATCACGTGCACATCCGTGCGCTCGGCTACGCGCCCTGGGACAACCCCTCCGTTGTGGTCGCGACGTCAAGCGTCGATCTCGGTGCGATCAGACTTGTCAACGTGGCACTGGAGCTCCAGTCCGTTGCGGTAACCGAGAAACGGCAGGACGTCCAGCTCGCTCCGGATCGCAATACATACGTGGTGCGTGACATGCCCGCCGCCAAGGGTGGCACCGCGCTCGATGTCCTTCGCACCGTGCCTGCGGTCGACGTGGACATCGACAACGTGGTGAGTCTTCGCGGCAACTCTGGCGTCACCGTCCAGATCAACGGTCGTCCAAGTCCGCTCAAGCCGGCGCAACTCGGTGATTTTCTCGCGCAACTACCCGCCGACATGGTGGACAAGGTGGAAATTATTCCCAATCCATCCGCGCGCGATGATCCCACCGGCGTGGCAGGAATCATCAACCTCGTGCTGAAGGAGGAGGTTGACGCCGGAACCACCGGCGGGGCCACGATGGCTGGCGCCACCAACGGACAGTCGAACGCCGGGATCAACTTCGGCTATGAACGAAAGGCGTTGTCGTTCTACGGCAGCTACGGCCTTTTGCGCGACCGTCGTCCGCGATCCGAGGCGCTCTTCCGCGAGAATGACTACCTCACGCCGCTCACGTACCTGGATGAGTTTTCCACCCGTATTCAGGCGCGACGCATTCATACCCTCACGGGTAGTGCGGGCTACAAGCTCACGGGTCACGACGACCTCTCTCTCGACTTGTTGTTCAGTTCGCGGCACGATGACGAGTCCAACGACATCCTCTATCGCACGCTCAACGCCGGTCGTGCATTGTCGAACCTGGCTGATCGTCTCAGTTCGGGGACGAACCAGGAGAACGACTTTGACGGCACGCTTGCCTACAAGCATGCGTTCGCGGAGAAGGGGCACAAGTTCGCCGCCGAGCTTCGCACGGTTCGTCATACCGAGGGTGGTCCGAGTGCGGTGGCGGCGCACGACTTGTCGTTGTTGGGAGCGCCGTTGGGTATCACGGATCAGGAGACGCAGCAGAACCTGGAGCGCCCGCAGGAGAATTCGCTCAAGGTGGACTACATCCATCCGCTCGCGCCGGGCCTGCGACTCGAGACGGGATACAAGGGGTCGTTCTCTCATTTTCATACCGGTCTGGATACGCGCGTCTTGAACGCGGCGCTTGGGACGTATGTGCTGGACGTGGACCGCACCAGTGATTTCGTCTATCAGCAGGACGTCAATGCCGCCTATGGCATGCTCACGGGACAGCGCGGAAAGCTGCAGTTTCAGGGCGGCGTACGAGCGGAGCACGCCTCGACGGAGTTTCGCGTGGCGTCGCTGCCCACGCCGTTCGACAACAGCTACAACAGCATTTTCCCGAGCGCGCTTGCGGCTTACAGCATCGACGATGCGACCCAGGTAAAGCTCAGCTATTCAGCGCGTATCAGGCGCCCGGACGATGCCGACCAACTCGATCCGATTCCACACTATGCGGATCCGCTGAACCTGTCGCGCGGCAATCCGTACCTGAAGCCGGAACACACCAGTGCCTTCGAGTTTGGCGTCCAGCATACAGCGGGGAGGACCACACTTCAGCTGACGCCGTTTTTCCGCCGGACCTTTGACGCGGTCAGGACGCTCAGGACCATCGACAGCGCCGGCGTCACGACCCGTACCTTCGCGAACATCGCAACGAGTGATTCCTATGGCGGCGACGCGACGCTGGCAGTGAGCGGATCGCGCCTGAGTGGTTTCGTGGGCAGCAGTGCATTCCGCCAGGTGACCAACGCATCCAACGTCGCGTCGGACCTGTCGATCCGTACCTTCGGGTGGAGGGCGCGTGCGAATGGCGCGTTCCGCGTGTCGAAGACGGTGGACGTGCAGGCCCTCTACACGTATCAAGCGGCGATGACAGTTGAACAAGGCCGCAATGACAGCCGCACACAGTTCAGCATTGCGGCACGGCAGAAGCTCATGGAGGACCAGTTGAGCCTGACCCTGCGCGTCATCGATCCATTCAATACATCGCACGAGCGCGGCACAACCATTGATCCGCATTTTTTCATGACGTCGGACCGTGCGCGAGCCATTCGCGGACTGCTGTTGAGTGCAAGCTGGACGTTCGGGAAACCGGACAAGGCCAACGACAAGATCGACCTGAGTGGCGACGGCACGCCATGATGATCTGTGCTGTGGCCATTTGCCCGGGCGGCGCCCGGTAGCTTCCAAACGCTTGCTCGGCTCCGGCTGTCTTATCCGCAGTGCTCAACACTGGGGATGACATGGCCCGATTTCAACCTCCACGGACGCTTGCGGCGGTCGTGGGCCTCACCGTGACTCTCGCGTTCCCGTGCCTTGGCCAGTGCCGGGCTGACGCGGCGGAGGACGGGCGGATGCGGTATGCGTTCACGATCACGGTTGCCGACACCGCAACGGTTCTGCATGTGATCCTGTCTTTTAGAGGCAACGCCACGGGCGTGGACGAGTTGAAACTGCCATCCCACTGGGCGGGTCAGACGATCGCGGCGATGAGCAACCTCCGGCCGCTCTCCAGCGGCACGACGATCAGCGAACGGGCGGCCGCCGACAGGAGAGCGCTGAGGTATCTCCCCAACCAACGCGTTGTCGTCGCCTACGACATTAGAAAGGATTGGCAGGGGCCGCTCGTGCCACCGATGCAATTCCATCCGGTCATCATGCCGCAATACCTCGAAATCAACGGCGATAACGGTCTCGTGTTTCCGGCGATGGCCGATGAGGCACCGGCAGCCGTTGATTTCGATTGGCGTGGATTGCCTCCCACGTGGACACTCGCCACTAGCTTCGGGACGAGCGTCGACGTCGCTGATCGATGTCAATCATACGTCGGTCCATGGACGGCCGTACATGGTGCTCTATTCGCCGCGGGCGATTTCCGTATTCACCGCTTCCAGATTGGCGGGCAATCCGCTGCATTTGCGGTGCGAGGAGAATGGGTGTTCTCCGACGCTGATGCAATCACCCAGATCCAGAAGGCAGTCAGTGTGGTCAGGGATTTCTGGCATGAGAACAGCATTCCGTACTTTCTCGTCACCCTGAAGCCGTATGATGCGGGCGGCTCGAGTGACGGCTCGGGTTTCACGAACGCGTTCTGGCTCTACCTCGCGCCCCGCGATTCATTGGCCACGCATCTGACGCTGTTGTCCCACGAGGCCTTTCATGGCTGGAACGTACGCAGAATGGGTCCCCTGTCCGACGCCGAGGACGCGGTCATTGGATGGTTTCACGAGGGTTTTACGGAGTACTACGCGGACCTGCTGCTGTATCGCGCGCATCTCTTGCCTTTGGCAAGGTATCTCGAGAACGTGAATCGCGATCTTCGTCGTTTCCCTGTCTCCAGCAACCCGTACGTCCGCGGGCGGGTCATTGCGCTCTGGCTCGATTCCCAGATTCGAGGGTTATCGAATGACTCGCTTTCGCTCGACAACCTGATGTTCGACATGGTTCGTGGCGCAGCCGCACCCCTGACGCAGGCGCGCATTCTCGAGACGGCAGCGAGATACCTGTCCCCCGTGGCGCGCGCGGAACTGGCGCGAATGGTTCAGTCAACGGGTGCGGAGCCCACGGAACTCTCGCACGCGCTCGCGCCCTGTATAACCGTGATGATCGACAGCGTTCCGACCTTTGATATTGGCTTCGACCTGCCCGCGTCGCGTGCTGCGAAACGGGTGATCGGTGTGGCTCAGAGCAGCGCCGCCTACAAAGCGGGTTTGCGAGATGGCCAAGCTATCTTTGGGATGTCCGTGTTCAATGACCAGCCAGATCGCATGGCCAGGATCACGGTGCAAGGCGACACCAGCCGGACTACCGTCGCATATCTACCGCGTGGAAGGTCGATCAGCGTGCCACAGCTTCACGTTCGAGAGGCAGCGTACGCATCGAACCCTGGTGCGTGTCACGCGTAGTGACGACGCCTGACCACGAGGCGCATGGCACATCAACGGTGGTCCGGGCGCCATGCGCCGGTGCTCGTCGGCGGCAGGCGTTTCTTTCCCGACGGCGTCGCGCTCGATCTGTCGTTGGTGGAGTCGCGCCCATTCAGAAGTGGCGTCGTTTTTCAGCGATACGTGCCGCGCGTCTGAACCGCGTTCCCCATCTGGGCAGGGGACGCGCCACGACCGCGATTCACCAGGAGCCAAAGCAGGAGCGCGACGGGAAACCCGATACCGGCCAGCATCGCCAGTACGGAGAGCATGGGACGCACCACTCCGATGAAGGCGAACGATGCGATGCAACCGGCCGCAGCAATGCCCGCCGACGGCGCGGCCGCCCGCCTGCCGCGCACAAGTCCGATGCCGGAAACGAGCAACGCCGTCATCGTAAGCATCGTCACGACGATTCCAGCCTGCGAAAGCACGTCGCGTCCGGCGAAACCACCTGCCTGAACTTCCGCGGCGGTGTTGAGCACCTCGAAAGCAGCCACGAGCACCGCGGCAAGACCGAACTTTCGCAGGTGTGCTATTCCGGACGGACTGTTGGAGGTGACCTCCTCGTGCCATTCACGCGCGATGCTACACATCAGGTCGATCAAGAGCGCCGTCCAATACCACCGGTCACTTGTTCCGCCGTCGCGCCGCTGCTCGCGGAAGACGAGCATCAGCTCATGCTCATATTCCTGGCGGAAACGCGCTGGATAGGCTCGCAGGAGGACACGGTACACTCGCTCGTCGCGCATCATGCGAGCCTCCCCACGAGTCTGAGACGCTGCGCTTCGCGGACGACCCCGCCGAGTCGGCGCGCTTCTGCCTTCGCGACGGCGACGCCGTAGTCGGTGAGGCGGTAATAGCGGCGGCGCTCGTCGCCGGATTCCGGGTCCGGCTTTTCGGTCTCTTCGACGATGCCGGCGACCACTAGTCGTTTGAGCGCCCCGTAGAGCGTGCCGGCACCGAGGGTAGTGGCGCCGCCTGTGCGGCGGCTGACCTCCTTCATTATTGCGTAGCCGTGGCGCTCATCGTCGACGAGGGCGAGGATGATGTCGAATGTCGCCGAGGGGAGCGGGAGGAGCGACTCGGCAGGTGGCGAGGATTTCCTTCTGGTCATCAGGCGAGGCGTGGAAGTCAGTTTTGCTCTATTATATCGTCGATAACTATATCGTGTGCCGATAGTATAAAACCGGCTTCGCCCGAGCGCGATGGCGGCGAGATATCGAATGGTCAAGGATCGATGGAGGGCTATTGCGGTCGCACCCCGCGATGGGAGGAAGTTTCGAGGGAGCTGCGGTGCGCGCCATTCGGATTTTGCACCAAAGAGGTTGGACCGTTTCTCGACCATGGCCCATCGTCGCGCACGCTAGCCGACTCGCTGTGACACCCGACGCGCGGCAACTGCTGACAGGCAGATGACCACACTCGTCGCATACGCCAGGTGCTTCACGGTCGTCGTCCATCCGGCAGCGGCGGCCAACGCTGCGTGCTCGACGGGAAAGTCCAGCAGGAGTTTCGCGATCAATCCGTTCTCCGTGTAGTCGAGCAGCAGTGCTGCAACGGGAAGCAACTGCGCCAACCTCCACGGGCTTTCCTCATCCACGAATCCGCGAAAGCTGATTGCCATTGCGACTGTGAGCACGCTGGCGAACAGGAGCGGGAGTACGACGTCCAGCGCTGCGAGCACCCTCCAGAGATAGAAGGCCCGACCCCTAGGGCCGAGCGCGGTGAGCACGTCCGTCGCGGCCTGTGCCGAGTAGTGGAATTGCGCATCCAGAATGCTCACCCCTCCTGTCATGTGCTTTAGTCGTACGAGGCTCCATGGTGTGTCGAGGACGTGCACGGACACCATCGCCATGATGAGGATGACGACGAGAGCGGTCAGAAGCCTCCCTGTCGCATGCCGGTCTACCGCCTGAGGTATGGATCTCATGTGTGTACCTCGGCGTTCATCGCCTGCGCCGACGACGAGCGACCGAGTGCCGAGAGAGTCGCGGCAAGGCCGTCGCGGAACTGGGGGAATTGAAATTCAAATCCGCTTGCGCGCACCCGGTTCGCGTTGGTGGGAACGTCTTTCGCCAGCTCCGCCATGAGACCGCTCCCGAGAATCACCCGGCCAATCCAGGACGGTACGCGGCGCGGGCGTGGGCCGCCGATTGCGGCGGCCGTCTGGGTCAGGAAGGCGGCCAGCGTGAGGGCACTTTGATCGACGACGATCCAGGAGGCAATCTTGGCTTCCGTGCGCTCCAGGCGCGCGACGTGCACCAAGGCGCGCGCGGCGTCGTCCACGTGGACGAGCGCGATGCGATTCTCGCCCTTTCCGAAGATCGGATAGCGTCCCCGCTCGAGTGCGGGGAGGATACGTTCGGCGAAGGACTTGCCGGGTCCGTAGACTGTTCCAATGTGGACGAAGGCGGCGTCGATTCCCGAGTCTCGCGCTACACGACGAGCACCGAGGCCAATCTTCGCGAAGCCGGCGGGTCGGGATGTGAGCGGGGACGCGTCACTGATGAAGCCGTGCCGATCCGGCAACAGTTCGGCTACACCAGACACGTTCACGTACAAGGGCCGTCCGTTGGCCGGAATCGATGTCAGTCCTGCGACGATGGCTTGCGTCGCGGCCACGCGCTGGGCGACAATCTGCGCGAGCGCGCGATTGCCGAGCCGGCGCGGGATCTTCGGCTGAACGACATCGATGACCGCGATGGCGCGTGTGGCGTGCGAAAGCCAGGATTCAGGACGAGCGGCATCACCCAGGACAGCAACCCCGCCCGCGCACTCGACGCTCTTCGCGGCTTGCGGTTGGCGAACGACACCGATGGCGGTGAGACCCGCATCGACGGCCGCCTTGGTGACGGCGATCCCGAGGAAGCCGCCTGCGCCCAGAATGACGACCGATCTTTCTCGTGCTTCCCTGTTGTTAGTTAGCATTTGCTCACTCTCCGGGGTTTTAAAAAGGGTCAACTGCACATCTTCGTGATGAGTAGTTCCAATCCATCGATACGGGCCGTGGACGAGCCGCCGAATTCGCCGAAATACACCAGTCGAGCGACCTGCGAGAGAGTTCCGGCGACGCCCGCGACGAGGAGTCGTGGCTCGATAGCCTGTGGTATCTCACCTTCGTTGCGTCCGCGCTCGATCAATCGCATCACGATGCCGAGCAGCGATGCGCCGCGGAGGCGCGACGATACGCGTGGCCAGAGTCGGCGCACGTTGTCGGTGACGAAGAGAAACGCGTCGAGTTCGTGATCGAGGACGGACGAAAATTCCACGAGCAGCACACGGAGGTTTTGTCGAAAATTGCGGTCCTGGTGCGTTGTGGCCGAGAATCGCTTCGATAGTTCGCGATAGCATTCGACGAAAAGGTGCTCGGCAAGCTCGTCTCGGCCAGCGAAGAACTTGAAGATGGCCGGGTTGGTGTAGCCGGACCGCGCAGCGATATCGCGGACGGTGACCCCGTCGAGTCCACGTTCGGCGAAGAGCGAGAGCGCGGCGATCAGGATTTCCCGCTTGGAAGGCGGGTCGTCTGGTGAGACGAAGAATGGGAGTGGTGGGAGGGTGCGCGCTTTTGTCATGAGGGAACAGGTTAGCATATGCTAACTTATTCGTCAAGAGGCACAGGGTCGCACTCTTGACATGCAAGTAAATCCTTGCATATTCTCGACAGAGACGAGGACACCGTGATTCGTCGACGTGGCTACCGACACCGGGTGTTCCGGCGCCAGAACGCGCGCACGCACTTCCAACATTCAGAGGAGACCAGGATCATGCCGGACATTCTACATCGAGCAGGGATCAAGTCATCCGTGGACGAGGTCTACGCCGCGCTGACTACGCGCGACGGACTGGCCGACTGGTGGACACAGGATACGCACGGAGACACCAACCTCGGCGGCGTGATCCGGTTCCGCTTCAAGCAAGGTGGCATCGACATGAAGGTTGTCGAGTTGCAGCCCTCCAGGCGTGTGCGCTGGGAAGTGGTGGACGGGCCGCAGGAATGGATCGGTACAACGGTCAGCTTCGACCTCAAGCAGGATGGCGAGTATGCCATTGTCCTCTTCAACCACCATGACTGGAAGGAAGTGGTGGACTTCATGTACCATTGCAGCACCAAGTGGGGGATGTTCCTGATGAGCGTGAAGGCGCTCCTGGAAACCGGGAAGGGTGCTTCCCACCCTCACGATGTGATCATCGGCGACTGGGGCTGACGCCGCACCCACGCCGGGGGCAAAACGCGACAAATGCCGTAGTGAACCTCAGTCCACTGGACTCTTGGATATCGACAAAGTCTTCAAGGCGCTGGCTGACCCCACGCGCCGGCGCCTGCTCGACCTGCTGTACAAGGCGAATGGCCAGACGCTCTCATCGCTGTGTGTGAACATGGACATGACGCGTCAGGCCGTAACGCAACACCTGCAACAGCTCGAGGATGCCAACCTCGTTGCCATCGTGTGGCGGGGCCGAGAGAAGCTGCACTACATCAATACGGTGCCTATCCACGAGATCCACGAGCGCTGGATCGGGAAATTCGAGCGCAGTCGTCTGGATACGCTGCGCAATCTAAAAAGGAGACTGGAAAGCGATGACGATGACAAAGCCTGACTACGTATATGTAACCTACATTGCGACAACGCCGGAGAAGGTGTGGCAGGCCGTGACGGACCCGGAGGTCACGCGTACCTACTGGATTGGGAGAGCAGACGCGCCGGCGCGCGTGAACGTGTCGGACTGGAAGGTTGGCTCGCGGTGGGAGCACCAGCGCGACGACGAAACGCACATAGTGGACATCGCGGGCACCGTGCTCGAAAGCACGCCGCCACGTCGCCTGGTGATGACATGGGCCCGGCCGAACGAGTTCGATGATGAGACAACGCATTCGCGTGTGACCTTCGAGATCGAACCGCAAGGCGACGGAGTCATCCGTCTGACGGTTACTCACGATGATCTCGCGAAAGATCCCAAGATGCTCGCGAGCGTTTCTGGCGGCTGGCCGAGGGTGCTGTCGAATCTCAAGTCGCTACTCGAAATGGGGCATGCGCTGCAGCCCCCGCGCTCGGCACCGTGACGGAAAGGACGGGGTGAGAAGGTCGGCCGCATCTTTTCACCCTCCTCGATCGTTGTCCTGGTATGACATCTCTATCAGGCAGGACCGCGGTCGTCATCGGCGGCAGCTCCGGCGTCGGCAGGGCGACGGTGAAGGCGTTGATATCCGAAGGGGTGCGCGTTACCGCTGTGGCGCGCGGCGCGGACAGGCTTCGCACGCTTCGGGAGGAGGTAGGTGACGGGCTCGCGACAGCGGTGGGCGACGCGACCGATTCCGCGTTTGCCGAGCATGTGCTGCGTGAGTCCCGTCCCGACATTGTGGTGATGGCCGCGGGCATCACACCGCGAATGGGGCGTGTGGACGAGATCGACTGGGACGCGTTCTCCGAGACGTGGAATGGAGACTTGAAGGCAACCTTTCATTTCTTGAAGCAGGCGCTCGCGCAACCACTCCGTCCGGGCTCCACGGTGGTGATTGTCTCGAGTGGCGCCGCGATAAATGGGTCACCCTTGTCTGGAGGGTATGCAGGGGCGAAGCGCATGCAGTGGCTGCTCGCGGGCTATGCGCAGAAGGTGTCCGACGCACGACAGCTCGGCATCCGCACGATCGCTGTTTTGCCGAAACAGCTCATCGAGGGCACAACCATTGGCGCAATTGCCGCGGCGGCGTACGGCGCCGAGAGCGGCATCAGCAGGGAGGCGTACATGAAGCGATTCGAAGTGCCCCTCGATGCGGACAAGGTGGCGTCAGCGATCCTGACTGCGCTCCGCGGGGGGCTGAAGACCGGCGTCACAGCTATCGCGGTGACCGGCGCGGGCATCGAGCCACTCACGTGAGCGAGCTGCTTGCCGGGATGGCAGAGGCGCGCCAGCGCTTCATGGATCTCGTGAGCGACGTGCGTCCCGAGCTACACCGCTATTGCACGCGGATGACGGGTTCAGTGTTCGATGGGGAGGACGTGGTGCAGGACACGCTCGCCAAGGCTTGGTACGCCCTGGCGGAGATGGACTCGCCACCGCCGCTTCGTCCGTGGCTGTTTCGCATCGCGCACAACACCGCGATGGACTTCCTGCGACGGTATGAGCACCGGTACGTCGATGCTGTTGCGGACATGGAGGTGATCGCGGACATGACCGAATCGTACGAGCAGGAGACACGCGTACCTGACGGCGGCCGCGTGGAGGCGGCGCTCAAAGTGTTTGCCGTGTTGCCGCCGGTGCAGCGAAGTGCGCTCGCTCTCAAGGATGTGCTTGGGCTCTCGCTCGAGGAGACGGCGACCACCATGGGCACCAGTGTGGCAGCGGTGAAAGGTGCGCTGGTACGTGCGCGCGCAAATGTCGCGGTGGCCAGTGCATCGCGCGTGAGCCGTGCCGAGGCGGTGGATGCGGCGCGACTGCGCCGCTATGCCGAGTTGTTCAATGCACATGACTGGGACGCGCTGCGATCATTATTCGGCGAGGAGACTCGCCTCGATCTCGTGTCGCGCCTCCAACGAGTGGGTCAAGCGGCCTCGAACTACTACACGAACTATTCAGAGGTCGCACCGCGTGATGGCCTGCGGGCGGAAGCGGGCTGGGTAGACGGCGTGGCGGCGATCGCGGTGTTTCGGCCGGCATCGGGCGACCGTCCTGCCTATTTCATCCGGCTCAAGTGGAGGGATGATCGGCTCGTGCAGGTTCGTGATTTCCGGTACGTGCCATACATCGGTGTGGAGGCGACCTTTGCGGGATTTGCAAGCACGGGGAACGAGGACTGACCCACGCTGCTTTGTACCGTAGATTCGTGACTCGCGGAATGGTGGCTGCGCGAGAACAGGTGTCTCTCAGAACGGACTCAGAGAATGGCGTTTCGCGAAATGCGGGCCTGTCGGTGCCTGACGCGCTTGTTCGTTGTAGCGGTGGTCACTGGCGTGCCGGTTGTCGCCATGGCCCAGGCATCGGCGGACGCCCCGCGGTTCATCAACCCACCGACACTCTCGACGCCGCGTGGCTACTCGCACGTGGTGGAAGTGCCGGCGGGTAGCCGGATGGTATACGTTGCCGGACAAGTGGCGCTCGATTCCGCCGGCCGGTTGGTTGGCGCTGGTGACTTCCGTGCACAGGCGGTGCAGGTCTTCGAGAATTTGAAACGTGCGCTCGCGGCGGCGGGCGCCACCTTTGCGGACGTGGTGAAGGTGAACTACTACGTCGTCGATGCGTCGCAGGTGGTGGCGCTACGTGAAGTACGAGACCGGTATGTCAACACGGCGGCGCCGCCTGCGAGCACGCTCGTGGAGGTACGCCGTCTGTTTCGCGACGATGTGCTGCTCGAGATCGAGGCTACAGCTGTGGTTCGTAACAGATAGTCCATCCCTTCAAACAATCAGAGGTCCAACGCATGACGGCAGAAGAGCTGTTCGTTGACGTGGCATTGCGCGCGTGGAAAACAAACATCGACAGGTTCGAAGGGTTTTACCGTGATCTGCCTGAAGAGCAACTCGAGCAGGAGATTGCGCCGGGACGCAATCGGCTGATCTATCTGCTCGGGCACATGGCCGCAGTGCATGACCGGATGATTCCGTTGCTCGGGATCGGGTCGCGGCTGCACCCCGAACTAGATGAAGTCTTCATTTCGAGCCCTGATCGCAGTGTGGCGTCGTCGTTGTCTGCTGCTGCGTTGAAGGAGATCCTCGTCGAGGTGGATGGGGCCTTGTGGAAAGCGTTCGCCCAGTGGTCGCCAGCCGACTGGTTGGCCAGGCACACAGCCGTTTCTGAGGAAGAGTTCGTTCGAGAGCCGCACCGGAATCGGTTCAGTGTGTTGTTGAGCAGGACTACTCATATGGCTTCACATCAGGGTCAGGTGATACTCGCAACACCGCGCGCATAGTTGGTACCAAGCCCAGACGATCTGGCGTGACCCATGGCAGCGTTTCCACACTTGTCGATTTCAGCCCTGGTCGCTCGACGTGAAGGTAGGCAGCCTGAACATGCCGCCTGTCGACAGGCGGTATGTTGGGCGCAGCCGAACCAATCAACGACCAAGGAGACTCGACCATGCGGTTCATGATGTTCGTCAAGCACGCCAGGGACTATGAGAACACCCAGACCCCGCAGTCGCTCTACGGCGCCATGGGGGTGTTCGTGGAGGAGTGCATCAAGAACGGGACGTTCATCGATGGGGCTGGGCTGCAGCCACTCGCGAAGGCCACGCGTATCCGGCTGTCCGGCGGGAAGATCAAACTCACCGACGGCCCGTTCAGCGAGGCCAAGGAGGTGGTTGGCGGCTATGCGCTATGCCAGATGGCGACCCATGAAGAAGCGAAGGCACTCGGGATGAAGTTCATGGAACTTCATCGCACGCACTGGCCGGAGTTCGACGGAGAGTGCGAGATCCGTCCGCTCGAGGAGGAGCCGCCAAAGGTGTAGGGGCGCTGCTGCCACCGGTGCCGGCGGCCCCCCTGCCCACCCTGCCTTTGCCGTCAGTCCGGTCGAAAAGGGGCCTTGAGCTGAATCGGCACCGCGACCTCCCCCCAATGAATGCGCATCACCGCGCTTTCTCGAAGCACCAGTGGGAAATCAATGGTCATGGTTTCCACGTGCGACGCGGCTTCCGGCGTGACATCCACGCGCATGGCGTCCCGCGCCGCGCCCGGATAGGGGATGTGGGATACGCGCGTGGCGTGGCTGAAGATGACGGTCCACAGCCCCTGCTCTCGGGGGATGAGCCAGAGTGAGTATTGGCCCGCCGGCAGTGTCTTGCCTTCGATGACGATGTCGTGATCGAAGGTGAGGCGCGTGGCCGAGTCGGCGCCGGGGTGCCAGATGCTGTCCCACGGGACGAGCTTGCCGAAGAGTGTGCGCCCGCGCGCGACTGGGCGGCCGTAGGTGACAGAGATCGTGGTGAGTGCGACATGCTGGATAACAGTGCCACGCTGGCTGAACGGGTAGCCTTGTGCGGCTGCGGGGCCGGGGATGCTCGCGAGCATCATAAAACAGAGCATCGCGGCGAGGGTGCGTCTGGCGGATGGTTTTGTTGGCATGCCAGTTTTAGTAACGAGACTCAGGATGCGTTCCCTGTCACCGGGGAAGGTACCGTGTGAGGTCGTGATCTGCCCGAATGCCATGGTTTCTCGCGCCCGCTTGCCAACGCTATGAACTCCTTCCAGAACCTCCTCGACTTCCTCGCTCGCCTCCAGGCAACGAAGATTCACTATACACTCGCGCATTTTCGCGAGGAGACGATTTCCGTCGAGATCGCCGTTCCTGGCGAGCGCTGGGAAGTAGAATTTTTCGCCGACGGCGGCGTCGATGTGGAAGTATTCACGAGTAGCGGCCAAGGTGAGCTCGAAGGGGTCGAGGCGTTCAGCCGCCTCTTCGCGACGCATGGTGCATAGATGCACAACTCATCCATGACCGGATCTCTCAAGCGCCTCCTGCTAATCATGGTACTCGCAAGTCTGCGTCTTTCCGGGCAGACGTTGAGTATCACCAACGCCACGGTGATCGACGTTTCCACCGGTGCCCTGCATCGCGGCTCGACGGTGGTGATCGACGGGAATCGCATCGTGAGCGTGGAGGCGGCGGCCGCCGTGAAGGCACCGCGCGGACGTGTGATCGATGCAAAGGGCATGTATGTGGTACCAGGACTCTGGGACATGCATACGCATGCGTACTTTGGCTGGAGCCAGGAGTTTGGCGACACGTATGTGTTACCTCTGTTCATCGCGAACGGGGTGACCGGGATTCGTGACATGGGGAGTGAACTCGAATCCGTGCTGCGTGCGCGCACGGAGGTGGCCGCCCACCGGCTCGTCGGTCCGCGTCTGGTGGTGTCTGGCCCAATGCTCGATGGCCCGCAGGTGGCATTCCAGGCGTCCATCGCCATCGCGACGCCTGAGGACGGACGCAAGTCCGTGGACATGCTCAAAGGCAAGGGCGTGGATTTCATCAAGATTCAGTCTGGAGTGCCCCGTGATGCCTATTTCGCCATTGCCGCGGAGGCGAAACGACTGGGCATTGAGTTCGAGGGGCACGTACCCGATGCCATCCGCGCGTCCGAGGCCGTAGCGTCGGGCCAACGGTCATTCGAGCACCTCATTGGCATCTTCGAGGCGAGCACCCCCGATGAGGATGCGTACCTGAAGCGCAGGTACGGCGCGGGAAAGGACTCGGCGGCAAACAAGTTCCTCGCCACGTTTCTCGACCGCCTCGATCCTGCCCGAGAGGGGAGCATCGTCAAGCTGTTGGCCACGAACAACGTGTGGCAGTGTCCGACGCTCTTCTGGGAGCGTGGGCAATGGCTCGTGGACGTGATCGACTTCAGGAAGGATCCCGATAGCGCGTACACGCCACGCACATGGCTGGAGAAAAAGTACCCGGCGACGCAGAAGGCGGTTTTGGCGAGCATGGACGCCGACCCGTTGGCGGTGCGCCAGCGATTTGTCGAGCACGAACTGGACCTCGTCCGCAAGCTGCATTCGGCTGGCGTTTCGTTTCTCGCGGGGACCGATACGCCGGCTGGCGTTGGTGTGACGCCTGGCATCAGCCTGCATCTCGAACTGCAGCGGTTCGTCGCCGCGGGTTTCACCCCGCTCGAGGCACTACAGACGGCGACGATCAATCCTGCGCGCTTTTTCGGGAAGGTGTCGGACTACGGGAGCGTGCAAGCGGGGCGAGTTGCCGACCTGGTGATTCTGCGCGCGAATCCGCTGGACGACATCGCGAACACACGCTCGATTGCCGGCGTCATCGCGGACGGGCGGTACTCCTCGCAAGCCGACCTCGATGCGCTTCGCGCGCAACTGAAGAAGGTGGCGGCAAGGCGTTGAGCGAACGACCGACTACGTGCCACTGTCGAGATGCCAGGACGTGTGCACCCACCGCAGGTTGGCCCGGACGAATACCTCGGTTGCGCGGCCCTTCTGCGTCTTGCGAATGCCGGCGTTCTCCGTGACCACCGCGTAGTGTGAGAACATCACAACGACGTCGCCGAAACGGTGCGTCATTGCCGAGTCGAACGCCACCGAAACGAACCGTCCGCCTTTCGCCTTGAAGTCAGCAGAGGCGGCGACCGACTGGCGACGCGACATCCAGTGCGGAGCGGTGGCGCTGATTGCCACCAGCTCGGGGCCCAGGGTGCGCGAGAGCGCTGCCGTGTCGCCGGAGAACCAGTCTACCCAGACGGACTTTCGGACGCCTTCCAGCGCGGTGAGATCTGCCGCGGAGAGAGTCGTGGTGACGCGCGGTGCGGCCTGCGCCGCAATGGGCGAGGCTGCCGCGAGCAGCGCGAGCGTGAATGCTGCAACCTTCATCAAATCCTCCGGTGGTTGGAAACCGGAAGCTAGATGAGAGGTTTCGTGAGGTCTTGCACTTTCCGTCGTCTTTCGCGCAGCGCCACCGTGCTCCACTTCGATGCGCGCACGCCAAAGGTCCGCTGGAATGTGCGACAGAAGTGGCTCAGGTTCTCGAACCCCGAGCGGTAACAACTGTCGCTCACACTCGCCCCCGAATCGAGCAGTTCGGTGGAGTACGCCAGGCGCCATCGCACGACGTACTGGTGCGGCGACACGTCCAGGTATCGCCGGAAGTAGTGCGTGAGCCGGGCGCCGGTCAGGCTCACGTCGCGAGCCCGTTCGGCAATACTCAGGCGCGATGTTGGATCGGCCTCGATAGAGTTGCAGATAGCGACCACGGCGTCGATGTCGGCGCGTCTGGCGGCATAGTGGCCGCGCGCTCCTGCGTCCTGTGTATCGGCCCGAAGCGCCGTCAATGCCGCCAGCGCCCACCGCTCCACCTCGAATGTGTCGCCGTCCCTGGCGGCGCGCGCCATCCGACGATCCACATACGCGAGTCGTGGAGTGGCCGACTCACGGGCCGCCCAGCCGGCACGCTCCCACGCATGCTCGACGCCCGACACGGCTCCCGCGTCGAACCCGATGGAAAGACACACGTCCACAGGGCATTCGTCTGCGTGCTGGCAGCGGAACTCGAGCCCTGGCCACTGGAGGAAGACACTGCCCGCAGACAGTCGTAGACGCGCACCATCCACAATCACGTGGAAGGATCCGGCGTGAACGAAGGCAATCGCCCACCGGCTTGCCATCTCCCAGTCGGGATCGTGGTGCATCTCGTGCGGCGGATGATCGAAGCGATTGACCGAGACGTCCGCGGTGGCGTGGAGGAGCTGGTAGCGGTTCAGTGGAGTAACGCTTCGCCCGACGGAGGCATTTGCGCGTACAGGGTCAGTTGCCGCACCAATGGCCCCAGTCGCGGATGTGGCAGCAACGCCTCCAACTCCCGGTCAACCGAAATCCCGAGTGTTGTTGGACCCGTTCCCGCATCGATGTTGAGACGAATGGCCGCTTCCATTGCGTTGTCGTCCCCGTCCAACAGCGCGGGGCCCAGCCAGAAGCTGTCGGCGATGTACTCGATGGCCGACCGCGCGCGAACCTCTTCCACGATCGCCCGCGCCTCGTCCACCCGGCCAAGCCGTACGAGCGCCCGATACTGAAACGACACCATCAGCGCTCCGCGACGGCTCAGGTCCACACAGCGCTCGAAGCGCCTCAGTTCTTCGTCAAATCGCCCAAGCCGGTCAAGGGTCATGCCTGACTGCCACAGGCAGACGACCGAGTTGGGGTCCATCGCCAATCCCTCCTCGTACAGGCGCAGGGCCTCGTCGTAGTCAGCCGTGTAGTAGTGGCTCATTCCGGCAATGGCGCGCACGAAGGGAGAGAGCGGATCGCACTTTACCGCCAGGGTCGTCCACCTGGATCGTGCCGCGCGGTCGCCGAGCATTCCATGCAGGAGCGCCATGTAAACATTCGCGAGCGCGTCGTTCGGATCGCGTCGCAACGACTCGGCCAGATCCGCGCCGGCGGTAGGCCAGTCAGCGCCCAGGTACAACCTGAGTTGCGCACGGAGCAGCGGCACGGCCGCGAGGTCCGGGTTCAGCGCGACAGCCTTGGCGATCGCGGCTTCAGCCCTCGGCCGAGCCTCGGCGACCGGGATGGCCTGGTAGACGCCAAGCCCGATGTACGCCTCCGCCACACCAAGGTGCGCGCGGGCGTACACCGGATCGCGCGCGATTGCCTCGAGGAAGAATTCGAGGCCGCGCCGCATCGAAGGCGGCGTCCGTTGCTGCACAGCCTCCCGCCCACGAAGGTAGAGTTCATAGGCTGCGAGATCGTCCGTTGGACGCGCAACGAGCGACTTCGATTCCTTGAGGCCGAGCGTCAACTCCAACCGCTCGACGATACTACGCGCGATCTCATCCTGGATGGCAAAAATGTCGTCAAGGTCGCGATCGAATCGTTCGCTCCACAGCTGAAAGCCATCGCGCGTGTTCATCAGCTGGGCGGTGACACGGACCTTGTTACCGGCGCGACGCACGCTTCCTTGCAGCACTGTCGTCACGCCGAGCGTCTTGCCGATGGTCCCGAGGTCTTCGTTCTTTCCCTTGTACGAGAACGCCGATGTGCGCGCCGCGACACGTAGACCGCGCACCTGCGTCAACGCGCTGATGATGTCGTCGGTGATGCCATCGCTGAAATATTCGTTGTCCACATCCCCGCTCATATTCGCGAACGGGAGCACGGCAATGGTTGCGGTTGGAGCCAGCGCCGCCGCCACTGGCGGAAGCTGCACGGGGGTCGACAATGCTGCTTCGAGTGCCGCGACGACCGCGGATGCGCTTTCCGGCCGTCCCAGTGGATCCTTGCCGAGGCACTGCATCACGATGCTCGCCATCGACGGCGTGATGTTCGTCGTATGCGTTGTGAGTGCTTTGGGTGCCTCCGTCATGTGCACCACAACAAGTGCATGCGCTGTGCGCCGCTCGGCAAACGGATGCTGACCGGCGAGCAGCTCGTACGCCATTACCCCGAAGGCGTAGAGATCCGCGCGGAAATCCACATCGGGATCGCCGGCCGCCTGCTCGGGTGCCATGTACGCGGGCGTGCCGATCTGTGTGCCCATTTGCGTGATGGTTCCCTCGCCGGACAGCGTGGACGCGGCACGAATAGCGCGCGCGACGCCAAAGTCCGCCACCATTGCCGTGCCTTCGCTCAAGAGGACGTTCTCCGGCTTGATATCACGATGGACGATGCCTTGCCGGTGTGCGTACGCGAGCGCCTTCGCCACATCACGGAGAATGCCTTGTGCTTCGCTCGACGCAATTGGCCCCGCTTGCAGCCGCTCTCGCAACGATGCACCGGAAACGTATGGCATGGTGTAGAATGGCAACCCATTCACGTCGCCGGCGGCGAGCAACGGAACGATGTGCGGATGTTGCAGCCGGGCGGCCAGCTTGATCTCGCGCTCGAACCGCTCGGCTGAGACCCCCGCGCCAAGCTCGGGCGACAACAGCTTCACCACCACCTGGCGGCCGAGGCGGGTGTCCTCGGCAAGGAACACGCGCGACATGCCGCCTCCACCGAGCTCGCGCTCAATGGCATAGGCGGCGCCGAGTGTCTCTTGCAGTTGCGTGCGGAGGTCGGTCATGGGGTTGGCTGGTGTCCGGCACGGCGAGGAAGGGGGCGCCGGCGTGAGGACACAAAAAATACGCCGCCGGCTCGGCCGTGTAAACGCGTCGCGCCGGCCGGGCGACTGGAATGCGTACGCGCCTTGGCGCGTACGCGTTGCGGGATGCGGCCGGTCCACGAGTGGGTCATCCGCCCTGATGCACGGCAACGCGCGCCGGAAAGAGGGCGGCGACATCCGTCGTGACGCCGTTTCCCGACACGCGTAGCTCATTCAATCTCGGCAGCCGCGCAAGGTGGGCAACGCCCTCATTTGTCAGGCCGTGGCACGCGTCGAAGGTAATTCGTTCGAGTGAGTCCATCCCTGAGAGCAGGGCGGGTGTGCGGTCAGTGATGCTGGTGTAGCTGTTGAAGTAGTACGAGAGATTCGACAGACCGGTGATATGCGTTGTCGCTGCGTCGGTGGTGTCGCGACAATACATCATGACGAGGGACTCGAGCTGCGTGCACTTGCCAATGTGACGAAATCCGTTGTCCGGCACGTCCATCGGCATGAGCTCCTTGAGCGCAGGAAAGCTCGGAAACGCCGAGACGCCGATATCATCGACGTTGGCGCAGGAGACGGCCAACCCTCGCAGGGCGGGCATGTTCGCGAGCGCCAGGAATCCGCGGCGTCTGAGGTTGCTGCAACTCCTGCCCCAGATGTACTCGATCGATTGCGACTTGCTGAGTGCCTCAAAGCCATCGTCACTGGCGGGAGTGTCCTGCGCACCGAGAAAGCGGAGCTTCGGCATCTCGGCGATGTATGGCATCCAGTCGTCCTGTGGATGGGCGGCGAGCCAACCGAGGTTCGGCAACGAGACCAGAGGCGCGAGCGCGGCCGACGTGATGCCCAGGTCGCTGTCACCGATGTTGAGTCCGAACAAGCCGTCCAGTTCACGCATCTGCTGCATGCCGCGGTCGGTGAACAAGCCGCGCAGCAGCAAGCGGTTGGGTTCGGAATCGTAGCTCAGAAGCGCCATTTTCGGCGTTCCGCCCTGCCACTGCTTGAACACGGGCCATTCGTGCAGGTAGGGAAGCCCCCGGTCCGTCACGGACACACCGCTCATGAAACTGTGAAGTCTTTGTTTGCCGGCGAGCGCTCGCAACGCTCCATCGCCCGTTCGCGTCCACATGAGGTTCACGCGTTCGAGTTCATCGCAGCGTTCCAGGTGCCGAACCCCTGCGTCGGTGACGTGTGTCATCGTGAGCGCGATCGTCTGGAGCTCCGAAAGCTCTTGCAGGACCTCCAGTCCCCTGTCGGTGATTGCCGTTCCGCTCAGGTCGAGGTGTTGGAGCTGTGGCAACCGTGCGAGGTGTCGTAGTCCTTCGTCGGTGAGCGCCTTGGAGTTGCCGAGATCGAGCGCGGTGATATGTCCGGCGTTTGGCAAGCGGGCGATTTCGCCGAGCATCGCATCGGTCATCTGCCCTTCGGCTTGAAGATGTGCCGATGGATGGATAGCCAGCAGGCCCATGATTTCATCCCAATCACGGGAGACGGCGATGGTGCGCGATCGTTCAGAAGCGTTCGGATTCACCAGGCGGATGGGTTTGGCTGCGAGTCGCCGTGCCCCACCCGATAGCCCAGTGAAACTGATCAGGTCGGGCCAGTTGGGAAATCCATGTTCCAGTGCGACGAGATGACGCGCGTCGTCGATGGTGATGTCGACGGTGTCCGTTGGTCCAACAACGGGTCGCTTGCCGAGGTCGAGCTGGACGTACGTTCGCATCCCCCGCCATGAGCGGCGGTGCCAGGTGAAGCGGTAGTGGCGTTCCATCGCTTCCGGCGTTCCGGTGCGATAGGCCTCGAGGAGTGCGTCGGCCATGATGTCATATCGCGCGATCGTCTTTGCGCCGGCGTCCCGATTGGCGGCGAGCGTCACTTCGATTGCGTGCTTGAGCGCTGACCATCCCGCAAAACCGTGCTCGCGGGCGAGTGCGTGCTGGACCTCGCGGAGCGACGGGGTGGCGGGGGCATCCGGGAGGGCGCGTTCGAGACGCGTGCGTGCGTCGGCGGCATTTGCGCGGAGCGCGGCAAGCCAGCGCTTTGCTTCCTTCTTGAGACTGTCGAGACTGCGGCGGCTTGGGCGCTCGTCGCTCATGGGACCTTCCTCCGGTGCGCCTGAAGTCCGCTGAGCACAGGCAGGAGAAAGGCTGGGACGGCCTGCCGGGTTGATGCGTGGGTGGGAGGATTCCCTTGCTGCGGACCGGAGGCGCCCCAATGCGCGCTGCATGAATTCTCTGTGATCCGGCAGCCGCCGTCAAGGAATGGCTGCGCTGGTCACGCCAGCGCGGCGTGTGTTGATCCAGATGGCGCTTTCTACGGATGCAATCCGTTTATTCCCCGTGGCTGCGGCCGAATTCGCTCGGCAAAAGAAGTCACGGGCCGCAGCAGGTACCATACGCACCTCACCCTCAACGACACCTCCCTATGGCACTGCCATCTGAAGTAATTGACAGCCCTCGCGTCCCTCTCATAGGCCCGTACTCGCAGGCGGTGCGCGTCGGTGATGTCGTATACACCGCGGGCCAACCAGGAATCGATCCGGCCACCGGAAACGTCGCCGGCGATTCGTTTGAGGCCCAGGCGCGTCAAGCCTTCGCGAACCTGTCGGCGGTTCTCGAAGACGCTGGCAGCAGCCTTGCCCGCGTGGTCAAGGTTACGTGCTACCTGGCCGATCCAAACGCCTTTCCCACGCTGAACGCGCTATTTGCGGAATTCTTCCCGATTGCACCGCCGGTTCGTTCTGCGCCGATCGTTCAACTGCCTCGCGGATTGCTGTTCTCCATCGATGCGATCGCCGTCGTTCCCAACGCCTAGGCGGCGCGACCGCGGCGATGTACCTCAGGGCCGTCCTGGCAAGGTGATCAGGACGTCCGTCATTTTGCCGGAGAGCGCGCGGCGTACGCTCTCCGGCGGGTTCGATCCTTGTTGTACCAGCAGTTCCAGCGCGGATTCGTCCAACAGGCGCTCACAGAAACCGAAGACGCCGCTCCCGCCCGTCTTGCCGCGGGCCAGCAACATGCGTGCACTGGACTGTAGGTCGTGGCCGAGCTCCCAGCGGGCATTCGTCGCGGGCGTCCCCTCCGCCGTGACAACACGCACGTCGGTCCAGCGTGACCGCGCCCCTTTGACACAGGCGTCCTTGTTGAAGTCATCCGTGGGCACTGCGAGCGTCGCGCTCACAGTGCTGTCGCGAACGGCAGTGAACTTGAACCGCGCACCCACCGTAATTGGTGCGGTAGCGGCGAGCGTATCGGTGACAAGGAGGGCGTACGGGCCGGGCAGGATGCTGGAAAGCTGAAGGTCTCCATTTGCGTCCGCCGTGCCCGCATAGTCGGAGAATTCGAGGCGGGCGATGGCGTACTTCATCGGAGTCCCGTCGCGGCGGACGAGGTGCAGTTTTAACGTGCCGACCGGGTTGACCCAGGTGTGGCCGTCCTTCCATGAGGCCCGCGCGATCTCCCCCCCTGTTTCGCGCACGAACGGCCACTGTCGTACGTTGAGCTGAGATCCGTTGTAGGTGGAGTCAATTCGCTGAGCGACGAGCCGCAGATGCCAGCGGTCCACGAGCACCACGCCATTCGGCATTTCGCGGAACGCAACGCTCCCTCCCGGTTCCGGGCCGCCGAGTTGCCGGTTGAGTCCGACGAATTTGAACTCGATGTCGCGGAGTGCCTTGGCGACGGTGTCGATCCACAATACGCCGTCGATCTCCACGCGCCCTTTTCGGTGCTCCGCCGCGGCGAACCCCAAGCCGACCTGATGCTCGCGCGAACGATCTGCCTTCTGAATGTGGAAGCAGTAGCCGTTGATGAATCCATCATCCAGAAGTATATCCGCATCTGGCCCGAAGACGATCCGATGACCGGCGCTGTCGCGTGCAAAGCCATTCCGAACAAATTCGGCACCGGTGTTCGCCGCCTGAAACGACTTCGTGAGATTGACGTCGGAGTCGATATAGACCTCCTGTCGTTCGATACGATCGCTCGTCTCCTGCATCGTCCTTACGTAGCTGATACGCTCGAGCACCGCGGGATTGGCCTCTCGGGCAATGACGATGGCGAGCAGGCCGGCTCGCGCGTGTTCCATGAGCGCGAGTGCCGCCTGGTCGTCCGCCCGTTTCGGACATTCGGCGGCGGCCACTACGCGAACCCCCTCGACGAGGACGGGAATTGTCGCGAGGACGATATCGAACTGCGACCGATCGGCCACCGACGGATCGAGCGCGACGATACGCGGCCGATATCCAAGGCGGAGAACCTGGACACGATGCACCGCTGGCGCGAGGACGTTCGCGTATTGGCCGGCATCGTTCGTCAGGGTGCGACTTAGCGCGTGGCCAGATGAATCAAGAAAGATGACGATCGCGTTGGCAAGTGGGCGGCGCGAAGCACTGTCGAGCACCATTCCGCGTACACTTTGCGCGAGGGCGGGGCTGGCAAGTGTCGCGAGGAGTCCGGCTGCCTGTGCTGTTCGCCGAAGGATATGCCCAAGCGTTCGTCGAGTGTGCCGCATCTGGGTGCTCTCCATATCGCCTGCGAGGGATTCACCGCATTCCAATTTCATCGAAATTGGACGCCGCAACATGACACGGTCGGCCCGATCCGGTGACTCCGCCGCTCCCAGCGAAGTTAGGCGGCGTGTTGTCACCCTGCTACGACGGCCCACTCGGCAGGGGAAAACCGCCGAGCGATTGTTCGGCGGGGGGAGTCCACCATTTACCTCACCAACTCTTACATGAATCGCAGCTGCCCCGCCCGTGTCTCCCTGGTGACTCTCCTGCTTGCTGTCGTCGTGAACGCGTCAGCAACGCGAGCGCAGAGGGTGGACACAACTCAGATGACAGATGTCGGCCTCGCTATGGGCGCGACGCTGCCAAGAGGTGAAGGGATCGGTGCGTTGGACCTGGCGGGCGGACCGAAAGCCGGATTCACGATCAGCGGCTCGGTTGGCATCCGGCCGTTCAACTCTTCCATGAGTTTTCGACTCGAGGCGCAGTACGCTCGACTCGGCCTTGATGATAGTCCACGCATTGAACTCGGAGGAGACGCACCCGTCATCGCCAAGGGGAGCGCAGCGGTGCTCAGCGGGACGGGCAACGTGGTGCTCGCGCTGATCAGCGCGGGCCGTGTGCGCCCGTACTTCATCGGCGGCATTGGTGTTTACCAGCTGTCGAGCGACATCGGTTACGTGACTCCTTCGGGTCACGTCATCGAAAACTCTGCGCCTTCGCCGAGCGAGACGAAGTTCGGCGTCAATGGGGGTGTGGGGTTCGAGGTCAGTGTCGTTTCGTTGCGTACTTTCGTCGAGGCCCGCATTCACAGTGTGTACGCCGACGGCAACAGAGCGCGCTTGATCCCGATCACGTTCGGCATGAAGTTCTGAACGCGGCATTCATGCAGGCACCGGACGTCACTTGATGCGCGTCAAGGCCGTTGCGAAGAGACTCTCGACGTCGTGCAACGCGGTGGACTTGTCGTTGTTGTAGCCCATCAAGCGGTGATCGTATTCCTTACCCTTCGTTCGTTCCTCGACGATCACGCGCACCAGTTCCGCCGCAGGGCGGCGGTGGTGGAAGCCGCCGGTGATTTCGGTGGTTGCCTTCTGTACGGCGCAGTAGATGCTCCACATCGTGGCAGATGGCGGGCACTTGCGATCATCAGCACGGTTCCAGACGGCGTCGGACGCAAGGATTGCGGCGGCGCGGCGGATGATTCGGCGGTCCATGTCGTTGGGGGCAACCTGTCTTGCCGTATCCATCTGAAAATGGATCGTCGTCTCTGTCGCCACAAAGTTGGTGAAGGGATACCAGCCAGTGTACGTCCTGACCACGCCGGTGCCACCGGCATAGACCTCGATCTCGACACTGTCGCCTGATTCGGCAAAGTCGGCGACCGCGTTGCTCGTGACGCGGTCGCCGAGGACATGGAAGTACTTCTCGAGATCCGCGAATGTTGTGGCGGAATCGCTGTTATATCCGACGAGGCGCCCTGGGTACTTTTTCTTGGTCACGGCATCTACGGTACGCCGCGCCTCGAGCATGACGGGCGCGGCAACGTCGGCCATCTTGCCACTCCAGACCTCGGTGGGTTTGGCGTCGTCTCGCCATGCGCCGGTTGTCACCGTAGGCGCGCGTGCGACGGTGAAGATTGGGAACTCGTCGAAGAGCGGCCCACATGAGCCTTCAACGCCCTGACTCGTCCGTTGAAAGCTGCAATCCGATGGCGCGAGTACGTTGCCGGCACGTCGTGCGCCGGATGCCCCCTCGGCAGCGAGTTGTAGTGCACAGATGATGCTGAAGGTCGTGGCCTTCGTTGAGCACTTGTCATCGTCAGCACGGTTCCAATGGACCGGGGAGTCGATCATCGCTGCCGCTCGGCGGACGACCTCGACATCAAATGCCGGCACCCCGGCTCGAGTCGTTGGCGCGAGGACAGCGGGTGTCGTCTGGGCGGGAGCGAGTTGCGCGCCCAAGACAACGAGGGCGAGGATCAACCGATAGACGCGGGGTGGCATCGGAGAAAACCTGGTTGGCGGTTGAGCGTAAGACACTCTCGGCGGCCAAACCGTTGATGTCCTGGCGTGCCCGCGACGAGGCTTCACGGTGCTATGTAGACGCTGGCCGTTTTGCGTACGCCGCTGGCGTCGTCCCCACCGTGGCCTTGAAGTCGTTGACGAAATGCGCCTGATCCGTGTAGCCAAGGTCCAGTGCTATCGTCGCCTGATTGACCGGACCGCGCGCCGATCGCTCCACGGCCTCGTGAAGCCGGTAACGCTGAATGACCCATTTGGGGCTCACGCCGACGTACTCCGCAAAGAGCCGCTGCAGTTTCCGTGCGTTCAACCCCCATCGCCGAGAGACGTCACCAACCGTTACAATCGTGCGGTCCACGGCGACCGATTCGACGATCGTCGTGACGAGGGCAGCGTTCTCGTCCGGCTCGGGGCTTCGGTCCCGAAGGAAGCGTTCGATGATCTCCGCCCGGGCTGCATCATCCGGCGCCACGCGCACGGCAAGCTCCAGATCCTGGCCGAGTACTCCCCACACGCTGGCGAGCGGAAGGACCTGGTCGGTGAAATTCACCATCGAAATGCGTGCGAATGGGTGAAAGCCGCCAGGCCGAAACTTGGCGGCAAACACCCCTCCAGTTCCGTGAAGTTGTCGGACGAATTTCCCGTGTGCAACGCCGGCGATGGTGCCGCCCGCGTCGCGTTCGAAGACCATGTGTACGCTGGGATGCGGCAGCGTTTCCACCCGCCGGCCAGCGAGCGCGTGAAGATCCCAACGCACCGCCCAGAAGTGCTCGACGTACGGCGCCAGGTCCGCCGAAGGATGGTATCGAGCATGCTCCATCCCCTGGTTGTCGGCGGCGGCACCCTTCAGTACGCCCCGGGGCGTCGCAGTCTTTCGTCGAAGCATGAGGCTGTCGCGTTATTACAAGACGGGGGAACAGGCGCCGGCTATAATCATTCGGCCCAACCAAGCCAACGTCGCATTCACGAGGGAGATCAATGACTGATATGCTGCATGCAACGGGAACATTCGAAGTAAAGGTGCTACCCCTTCCGCCAGACGATGGCGTTGAAACCGGTGGTTTCGGCCGGTTGTCGATCGACAAACAGTTCAGCGGCGACCTTCAAGGTACCAGTCGGGGGCAAATGGTTGCCGCGGGCACGGCGGTGGAGGGGTCGGCGGGGTACGTCGCGCTCGAGCGGGTAAATGGCTTGCTGAACGGGCGGACAGGCAGCTTCATTCTCATGCACAACGGCACCATGAAGGGCGGCACGTCGGAGATGCGGGTTGCCGTGGTGCCGGATTCGGGGACCGGGGAGTTGACGGGCATTGCCGGCATCCTGAAGATCATCATCGACGGCGGAAAACATTCGTGGGAGTTCGACTATACAATAGCGGGCCAGTGAGTCCGCGAATTCCTCCTCGGCGCGGTGTGAGCGCCGAGGTCATCCGGGGCCGCCTCCCCTTGACGTCGAGTAGAGGGTGGACGAAATGACGGCGAACGCGCACTCTTGGCGCAGGATATTCTCACCCTGACTAACTATGTCGACCCGTCGCGTCCGCTGGCTCATCGTCGGAACACTCGGTTTTACTCCCAGCGTCGGCGCGCAAGATCTTGTGGGCACGCCGTACGACAAATCGGGCGTCTACAAGCTGGGTCAGACAGTGGGCTGGACGGTGGCCGTGGCGAGTGGGCAGCAGCCGTCACCAGGCGCGTACCCATACAGGATCCTCAAGAATGGCGCCGTCCAGATCGGCGCCGGCACGCTCGACTTCTCGACTGGAACGCAGAAGATCGAGACCAGGATGGACGTGCCGGGGGTGATCATCGTGGAGATCACGCCGCCGGCGAATTCGGCGCAAGCGTTCGGCAACAACAGCACCGGCGGCAAGGGTCGAGTACGACTTGGTGCTGCGGTGGATCCCACGCATATCCGGCCTGTGGAGCCGGAACCTGCAGACTTCGACCTGTTCTGGCGCGTCAAGCGCGACCTGCTCGCTCGCGTGCCGATGAACGTGCAGGTTACGCAGAAGGAGAGCGGCATCGCCGGCGTGGACTACTACGTCGTCCGCATGGACAACATCGAGGGCGCGCACATTTATGGTCAACTCGCGAAGCCGAGCAAGGAGGGGAAATTCCCAGCGCAAATGCTGCTTCAGTATGCCGGGGTCTACCCGTTGCAACGCGAGTGGGTGACGCAGCGTGCCGCACAAGGCTGGCTCGTGTTCAACATCGAGGCGCACGATCTGCCCGGCGACATGCCGCAGGCGTTCTATGACCAGCAGCCGTCGTTGATCAGGAATTACAACTCCATCTACAACGACGACCGCGATCGCAACTATTTCCTCCGGATGTATCTCGGCGACTATCGCGCGGTGGAGTATCTCGCGAGTCGGCCCGAGTGGAACGGCAAGACGCTGGTTGCCACCGGGATGAGCATGGGTGGGCAGCAATCGCTTGCCGTGGCCGGGTTGAATGCGAAGGTGACACACATCGTGATCGACGTGCCGGCGGGGGGCGACGTGAACGCCGCATTGCACGGACACATGGTTGGCTATCCCAACTGGGACTCGAAGAATCCGCAGGTGGCCGGGACCGCGCGGTACTTTGACGTGGTGAATTTCGCATCGCGGATCACGGCGCCGACGATGATGGCGATTGGGTTCATCGACGACGTGACGCCTGCGATTGGGCAGTGGACGGAGTTCAATCAGCTCCGCGGCACAAAGGAGGCTGTGCCGATGGTTGAGTCGAGCCACAATCATCTCGCCACTCCCACGCAGCACATGCCCTGGACAACGAGGTCCAAAGTGTGGCTGGACGCACTTCTGGGGGGCGCAATGCCGATCATCCCGCAGTGAGCAAGGGAGGCGCATACCTGTCACCGCGCTGGCGGCACCGAGCCTGAGACGGGATGGGCACTTCGGTGTAGGCTGATTACGGCGTCCCCCTTTATCGTTCGTCGCGCTTCGTCCGCTTTCGCTTGGACGCAGTGGGGGGCGGTTCAACCGCGCGCTGCCGGAATGCCGCCACCTTCGCCTTGTTGCCACAGGCGGACATGGAGCACCAGCGGCGACTGCCACTGCGCGAGAGATCGACGAAGAGAAGGGTGCAGCCGTCGCACTTGCGGATCCGGCTGGCAAGCGGACCGGCCAGCAAGGTGATGCCGTCGCGGGCTATGGCGGCGAGGAATCCTCGGGTCGTTCCATGCGTCCATGCAAGCACCAACTCCGAGTTCACGGTGTCGGAGAGTTGCGGCGCGGCGGCCGGTTTTGCCGCCCATCGGTTTACCAACGCGCGGTCTTCGGCTTGAAGTACCTCGCTGCAACTGGTGGCAAGCGCGAGACGATACAGCGCCTCGCGGAGTGCGCGCGCCTCGAGCACGTCAGGGATCGTTACCACGAGCCGTTCCTGACTTAGTTCGGCTGCCACGAGCCAGCGCGCTACGTCGTCGGGACTGTGCAGCAGCTCTCGCGGGGCCGGTTGCGCGCGTTGCGCGAGGGTGGCGCCGAGATCGAGAGCGAGATGGCCTGATCGAAACTTGAAGCCATCACGTACTTCGGATGGCGTGTCAGCCGGGGGTGGGGCGTGGGGCATTCGTCAATGTAACCCGTTTGACAGGTAACGTGAATCGGCCTAGCTTGACTGTGTAACCATATGACATGGTTACGCCATCACGGGAGGACTCGATGTTGCTCGACACCATCCGTTCGGTCATCGCTGCGCCGGCACGTGGTTCCAGACCATCTACGTTCGCCACGTTCGCCGTGGCCGTGGCGCTGGTCGGCAGTATTCTGGGGTTCAGGGCGAGACAGCGGATCCTCTCGCCGCTGACCGGAACGTGGACTCTCGTAGCGGCCGACCGCATCGCGCCGGACGGCGTGCGACGGCCAGACTACGGTGCCAATCCGCACGGACAACTGATCGTGGACGCGAACGGGCGCTACTCCGTGCAGATCTACAGCGACGATCGGGCCCGTTTCGCATCCGGCGACAAGGCAAAGGGCACACTCGACGAATACACTGGCGCCGTACTCGGCATGAGTACGCACTTTGGCACGTGCAGCATTGACGAGGCAGCGGGCACGCTGCGGTTCCGCATCGAGCGATCGGCGTTCAAGAACTGGGAAGGCACGGAGCAACTTCGCAAATATGAACTCCATGGAGATGAGCTCAGCTACCAGGTACCCGCATCGGCTTCCGGCAATGGGTCGATCGCCGTCTCAGTGTGGCGCCGCATGCCGTGAGCGTTGGTGGCTTGGGTGGCGTGCGGGTGATGGCCGTTTCCGCCTTGCCGTCGGCTTGACACGCCATAGTTTTCCCTACGGCGTACAGAACGCCTCCGGTCCGCGGAAAGGGCTGCGCCCATCTCTTCAGACAGTGCATCACTTCGCGCCCTCTTCGGGCCGTTTGTGCGGACGCCGGCCGTAACGAAGGAGGCGTCC